>NZ_JBSHMJ010000019.1:0-76564 GCF_053645265.1 Dietzia sp. NPDC055343
GGGCCCGGGCATCTGCCCGGGCCCTTCCGCTATTTCGGTTGTGCCCCCGAAGGGAATCGAACCCCTGACCTTTGGTACCGGAAACCAACGCTCTATCCCCTGAGCTACGAGGGCGGGATACCGGCCGTGGAGACCGGAGGCGGCTCTCGGGCCCACCGCGTGGGTGGCACCTCTCGAACAGCGAGACTGATCGTAGCACCGGTCCCGGAGAGCGGCCGCATCGGGCCCGCCCGGCAGGACCCGGGAGCGGTGACCGTGACGCCGATTCCCCCGACGACGTGCTGACACCTAGGATATGAAGACGTGACTCCCGCTGATCTCGCCGCCGTCATCCGAGCCGCCCTCATCACCGTCCTCACCGATCGCGGGGCCGATATCTCGCTCGTTCCGGAGACGGTGACGGTCGAGCGACCGCGCAATCCGGAACACGGTGACTACGCGACCAACATCGCGCTGCAGCTGGGCAAGAAGGTCGGCGTCGCGCCGCGTGACCTCGCAGGTGATCTCGCGACCGCGCTGGTCGCGGACGCGGGAATCGAATCGGCTGAGATCGCCGGGCCGGGTTTCCTCAATATCCGCCTCGACTCCGGTGCGCAGGGATCCCTGGTGTCCACCGTGCTCGCCAAGGGCGTCGACTACGGGGCGGGGGATGCGCTGTCCGGCCGCCGGGTGAACCTCGAGTTCGTCTCGGCCAACCCGACCGGGCCCATCCACCTCGGCGGAACCCGGTGGGCTGCTGTCGGTGACGCGCTGGGCCGGGTCCTCGAGGCATCCGGTGCCGAGGTCACCCGCGAGTACTACTTCAACGACCACGGCGCCCAGATCGATCGGTTCAGCACGTCGCTCGCCGCGGCGGCCAAGGGGGAGCCCACCCCCGAGGACGGCTACGCCGGTGCCTACATCGAGGACATCGCGGCCCGGATCGTCGCCGAGCACCCGGACGTGCTGGACAAGCCCGAAGCGGAGTCGTTGGAGATCTTCCGTTCCGTGGGGGTCGACATGATGTTCAGCCACATCAAGTCCTCGCTCGCGGACTTCGGCACGGTGTTCGATGTCTACACGCACGAGAACTCGATGTTCACCTCCGGCGCGGTCGATCGCGCCGTCGAGACCCTCAAGGGAAACGGCAACCTCTACGAGTCGGACGGGGCCTGGTGGCTGCGGTCCACCTCGTTCGGGGACGACAAGGACCGGGTGGTCCTGAAGTCCGACGGGAATGCCGCGTACATCGCCGGTGACATCGCGTACTTCCTCGACAAGCGGGAGCGCGGCTTCGACCTCTGCATCTACATGCTGGGGGCGGACCACCACGGCTACATCGCCCGCCTCAAAGCCGCCGCCGCCGCCCTCGGCGACGATCCGGCCACGATCGAGGTCCTCATCGGACAGATGGTCAACCTCGTCCGTGACGGCGCCCCGGTCAAGATGAGCAAGCGTGCCGGCACCGTCATCACCCTGGACGATCTCGTCGACGCCATCGGTGTGGACGCCGCCCGATACGCGCTCATCCGGTCCTCGGTCGACCAGACGATGGACATCGACCTGCAGCTGTGGGCCTCGGCCACGAACGACAACCCGGTGTTCTACGTCCAGTACGCGCACGCGCGCCTGTGCTCGCTGGCCCGTAACGCCGCCGACCTCGGCGTCACCGTCGAGGGTGCCGACATGGCGTTGCTGGTCGAGGACCGCGAGGGCGCGCTCATCCGCACCATCGGCGAGTTCCCGCGCGTGGTGGCCAGTGCCGCGGATCTCCGCGAGCCCCACCGGGTGGCGCGGTACCTCGAGGAGTTGGCAGCTGCCTACCACCGGTTCTACGACACCTGCCGGGTGCTGCCGATGGGGGACGAGGAACCCGGACCGTTGCACGCCGCCCGCCTGGCCCTGAGTGCGGCCACACGACAGACGTTGGCCAACGGCCTGCGCCTGATCGGTGTCAACGCACCGGAGAAGATGTGAGCGCGCACCCCGCGGGCTCGCGGCACGAGTACCCGCACGCACCGGCCATCGGCGAGCGGCCCGGCGACGCCGACGCGCTCATGAACCTCGCCCCGGCGGTCTGGCCCCGGGGCGCCCGGCGTCGCGAGGACGGGGTCGTGGAGTTCGCCGGAGTCGCGGCATCGGAGCTCGCGGCCGAGTACGGCTCACCGCTGTTCGTGATCGATGAGGACGATTTCCGGTCCCGCTGTCGGGAGATGGCCGCGGCGTTCGGGGGAGCGGACCGCGTGCACTACGCCTCCAAGGCGTTCCTGTGCACCGAGGTCGCCCGCTGGGTCGCCGAGGAGGGCCTGAGTCTGGACGTGGCCTCGGGCGGCGAGCTCGCCATCGCACTTCGCGCCGGCTTCCCGGCCGAGCGGATCACGGTCCACGGCAACAACAAATCCGGTGACGAACTCCGCATGTCCGTGCGCAACGGTGTCGGCCATGTCGTGATCGATGCGATGTCAGAGATCGCGCTCCTCGACCGTATCGCGGCCGAGGAGGGGATCGTCCAGGATGTCTTCATCCGCGTGACCGTCGGAGTCGAGGCACACACCCACGAGTTCATCGCGACCGCCCACGAGGATCAGAAGTTCGGCTTCTCCCTCTCCGGCGGCGCCGCGATGGAGGCCGTCCGGGCCGTGTTCGCGGCACAGAACATCCGGTTGACCGGGCTGCACAGCCACATCGGCTCGCAGATCTTCGAGATCGACGGATTCGAACTCGCCGCCCGCCGCGTGATCGGGCTGCTCCGGGACATCGTCGACGAGTTCGGCGCCGAGCGGACCAGGCAGCTCGATCACCTCGATCTCGGAGGCGGCCTGGGGATCAGCTATGTCCCGTCGGACGATCCTCCGCCCGTCGCCCAGCTGGCCGCGTCGCTGACCGAGATCGTCGAGTCGTTCGCCCGGGAGGCAGACCTGACCCCGCCGACGCTGGTCGTCGAGCCGGGACGAGCGATCGCCGGCCCGGGCACGGTCACGCTGTACGAGGTCGGCGTGACCAAGGACGTCCAACTCGCCGGCGGCGAGAGTCGGCGCTACGTCAGCGTCGACGGGGGGATGAGCGACAACATCCGCACCGCCCTCTACGACGCCGAGTACGACGCCCGGCTCGTGGGTCGGAAGTCGACCGCGACACCGGTGGTCTCCCGCCTGGTGGGCAAGCACTGCGAGAGCGGTGACGTGGTGGTTCGCGACCTGTGGATGCCCGAGGACGTCGGGGCCGGCGACCTCGTCGCCGTCGCGGCGACCGGGGCCTATTGCTATTCCATGTCGAGCCGGTACAACCTCATCGGACGCCCCGCGGTGGTGGCGGTTCGCGACGGGCGGGCACGACTCGTGCTGCGCCGTGAGACCCTTGACGATCTGACGAGCCTGGAGGTGGGACAGTGAGCGACGCAACAGCGTCAGGCGTGCGACCCGTAGGAGTGGCGGTGCTCGGGATGGGCACCGTCGGCAGCGAGGTCATCCGCTTCATGACCGAGAACGCGGAGGCACTCGCCGCGCGGATCGGTGCGCCGCTGGAGCTTCGGGGGGTCGCTGTCCGTGACCTGACGAAGGATCGCGGGGTGGACCCCGAGCTGCTCACCGCGGACCCGTCCACGCTCGTGTCGAGGGGCGACGTCGACGTCGTCGTCGAACTCATGGGTGGCATCGACGTCCCACGTCCCCTCCTCCTCGAGGCATTGCGCCACGGCAAGTCCGTCGTCACCGCCAACAAGGCGCTGCTCGCCGAGTACACCGACGAGCTGGCCGAGGTGGTCGACGCCACCGGCACCGACCTGTACTTCGAGGCGGCCGTGGCCGGCGCGATCCCCGTGATCGGCCCGCTCCGCCGTTCGATGGCGGGTGACCAGGTCGAGCGCGTGGTCGGCATCGTCAACGGGACGACGAACTACATCCTGTCCGAGATGGGCTCCACCGGCGCCGACTACTCCGAGACGCTGGCCGAGGCCTCGCGCCTGGGATACGCCGAGGCCGACCCCACCGCGGACGTCGAGGGCTACGACGCGGCCGCCAAGGCGGCCATCCTCGCCTCGATCGCCTTCCACAGCCGGGTGACCGCCGGGGACGTCTACCGCGAGGGGATCTCCCGGATCTCCCCGGACGACTTCGAGTCGGCCCGCGACATGGACTGCACCATCAAGCTGCTCGCCATCTGTGAGAAGCTGCGCCGCGCCGACGGCACCGAGGCGGTCTCCGCTCGCGTCTATCCCGCCCTGCTGCCCAACAGCCACCCGCTCGCCGCGGTGAACGGCGCGTTCAACGCCGTCGTCGTCGAGGCGGAGGCGGCTGGTCGGCTCATGTTCTACGGCCAGGGTGCCGGTGGCGCGCCGACCGCGTCGGCGGTGCTCGGCGACATGGTCGCGGCCGCGCGTAACAAGGTCGGCGCGGGCCGTGCCCCCGGCGAGTCCACGTACGCCGCCCTCCCGGTGGCCTCGATGGACGAGATCCTCACGCGCTACCACGTGCGCATGCGTGTGGCGGACAAGCCCGGTGTGCTCGCGCTCGTGGCCGCGGAGTTCTCGAACCACGGGGTCTCGATCGCCCAGTGCCGCCAGACCGAGGTCCAGGCCGCCGTGGGAGAAGGCGACGACGCGCCGGCCAGCGCCGAACTGACGGTGCTGACTCATCGCGCCTCCGAGCGCGCGCTCGCCGACACGGTGGCCGCGCTCTCCGACCAGGACGCCGTCACGGACATCACCAGCGTCATCCGTCTCGAGGGAGTGGACACCGAATGAGCAACACCCACCAGCCCGTGCACAGCCGCTGGCCCGGCCTGATCGAGGCCTACCGAGACCGCCTCCCTATCGGTGAGAACTGGGAGCCGGTGACTCTCTACGAGGGCGGCACGCCGCTCATCCGGGCGACTCATCTCTCGGCGGTCACCGGGTGTGAGGTCTACCTCAAGGTGGAGGGCCTCAACCCCACCGGGTCGTTCAAGGACCGCGGTATGACGATGGCCGTCACCGACGCGAAGGCCCGCGGCCAGCGCGCCGTGTTGTGCGCGTCCACCGGCAACACCTCGGCCTCGGCAGCCGCGTACGCCACGCGCGCCGGTATGGAGTGCGCGGTTCTCATCCCGCAGGGCAAGATCGCCGCAGGCAAGCTCGCGCAGGCCGTGATGATGGGTGCGACCATCATCCAGGTCGACGGCAACTTCGACGACTGCCTCGAGCTGGCACGCAAGACCACGGCGACCTACGCGGAGATCGGTCTGGTCAACTCGGTCAACCCGGTCCGCATCGAGGGTCAGAAGACCGCCGCGTTCGAGATCGTGGATGTTCTCGGGCGTGCCCCGGACCTCCACTTCCTGCCCGTCGGCAACGCGGGCAACATCACCGCGTACTGGCGTGGCTACTCCGAGTACCACGCGGACGGGATCATCTCGAACCGTCCGCGCATGATGGGTGTTCAGGCCGCCGGCGCAGCCCCGCTCGTCGACGGCGCGCCGGTGAAGAACCCGGAGACCATCGCCACCGCGATCCGCATCGGCGCCCCGGCGTCGTGGGATGGCGCGGTGAACGCCCGCGAAGAGTCCGGCGGCACCTTCCGCAAGCGCACCGACGAGCAGATCCTCGAGGCGTACCGCATGGTTGCGGGCAAGGACGGCGTCTACGTCGAGCCCGCCTCGGCGGCGTCGGTGGCCGGTCTGCTCGACGCCCACGCGGGCGGCGAGCTCGAGGCCGGTCAGACGATCGTGTGCACGGTCACCGGCAACGGGCTCAAGGACCCGGATACGGCACTGCTGGGCATGCCCGAGGTCGAGCCGGTCCCGGTCGACCCCTCGGCGGTCGCCGGCGCCCTCGGTCTGGAATGAGCGACATGAACGGTCCGGGCCCGGAGGTCTTCGGCAGCTCGGGCGGTCGCATCCTGCCGGTCGGCCGGTCCGTCACCGTCGAGGTGCCGGCGTCGAGTGCCAATCTCGGCCCCGGCTTCGACGCGCTCGGTGTGGCCCTGGGGCTCTACGACACGATCACGGTCACCACGATCGAGTCGGGCCTGGAGCTCGAGGTCACCGGCGAGGGGGCCGGGGAGGTTCCCGAGGACGCGTCTCATCTGGTCGCCAAGGCGGTCGAGGCGGGACTGCGGGCCGGGGGCGTGGGGGTGCCGGGCGTGCGGATCTCGTGCCACAACGCCATCCCGCATTCCCGGGGGCTGGGGTCGTCGGCGTCCGCCGCGGTCGGTGGCCTGGTCGCCGCCAACGGCCTCATGGACGGCGCCCTCACGGCCGAGCACCTGGTCCAGTTGTCCAGCGAGTTCGAGGGACATCCGGACAACGCCGCGGCCAGCGTGCTCGGCGGCGTCGTGGTCTCGTGGACCGAGCGTTCGGCCACCGCGGTGACCTATCGTGCGGTTCGCATGGAGGTCGATCCGTCGATCGTCGCGACGGTGCTGGTGCCGTCAGAGACGTCGTCGACCGCCCAGACCCGGGGACTGCTCCCGGCGACGGTGCCGCACGAGGACGCGGCGTTCAACGCCAGCCGCGCCGCGCTGATGTCCGTGGCGCTCGCGTCCCACCCCGAGTTCCTCGTGGCGGCGACCGAGGACCGACTTCACCAGTCGTACCGCGCGCCGGCACTGGTCGCGACCATGGAGTGGGTGACGCGGCTTCGCGAACGGGGATTCGCCGCGACGGTGTCCGGCGCAGGCCCTACCGTGCTGATTCTCGGCACGTCCGGCCTCCCTTCGGATCTACGCGACCTCGCCGAGGCGCAGGGGTGGCGGGTACTCGATCTGCGGATCGCCGACGGCGCCCGGGTGGTCGCCGCCGAGTGAGAGCGCCGGGTCGGAACGACGAGACGGCCCGGGTGCTTCGGCACCGAGGACAGTGATGGGCGTACGTCCCGCCGGGTGATCCCGGCCGGGCGTCGTCCTCACTGCGTGGACCCGGGCGTGATCCTGGTGATCTCGTAATCGCCGGACGCGTGCCGCGCGCGGATCCGGATCTTGTCGTATTTTCCGACCGTGGTCCTGGGGATGTCGTCGACGAACGCCCACCGATCCGGCCGCTTCCACATCTCGAGCACGCCCTCGAGCCCCTCCCAGAGCGAGCGCGCGCGAGCCGTCACCCCGGGTTTGAGGCGCACTAGAACTAGGGGCCGGCTGCCCCAGCGTTCGTCGGGCACACCGATCACCGCGGCGTCCGCCACCCGTTCGTCTCGGAGCACCGCGTGCTCGAGTTCGATGCTGGAGATCAGCTCCCCGCCCGAGGCGATCGTGTCGTCGACCCTGTCCACCACGGCGAGGTACCCCTTGGGCGAGATGCTGGCCATGTCGCCGGTCCGCAGCCACCCGTCGACGAAGCGCTCCGGGGCCGCGTCCCCGAGATAACAGGCGGTCACCCACGGGCCGCGGAGTTGGAGTTCGCCGACGGACCACCCGTCGTTGGGTTGTACCCGGCCGCCGTCGACCACGCGGGCCTGCACTCCCGCGGAGAAGCGGCCCTGCCCGAGAATCTGGGCGCGCCGGTGGGTGGCGGAGGAGTGGGGGTCGGGCCGGGCGAAGGCAGCGATGGGGCTGGTCTCGGTGAGCCCGTAGGCCTGGATCAGGGGGACACCGTGACGCTCGACGAAGGCATCGATCAACGCCTCCGGTACGCCGGATCCGCCCACGACGATCTCGGTCAGGTGGGAGAGCGATTGCGGATGAGTCTCCAGCCTGCCGAGAAGTTGCTGGAGCGCGGCCGGGGTGGTGACGACCTTGTTGGGGCGATGCGTGCCCAGGAGGTTGGCGAGGTCGGCACCCGTGTGCAGCGCCTCGCCGGGTCGCGGGCGAGCGGTGATCAGGCTGGCACCGGACATGAATGCGGCGTACGGCATCCCCCATGACATGACGTGATGCATGGGGACCGTGCTCAGCACGGTGTCGCCGCTGCGGAGCGCGGCGCTCTCGGCCATGCAGATCTGCATGGAGTGGAGCCAGATCGACCGGTGCGTGTACGCGACACCCTTGGAGCTGCCGGTGGTGCCGGAGGTGTACGCGATGGCCGCCGCGGTTCGCTCGTCGAGATCAGGCCACGGGTAGGCCGTGGGTCGCCCGTCGAGGAGGGCTTCGAGTGCGTGTACCTCGAGGTGCGTGCCGGGAAGTTCGGAAGGCACGTGACTGTCCATGACGACGACGTGGCGCAGGCTCGCCACACCCGACACGATCTCGAGGACAGGGGAGAGGATCTCCGGGTCCACGAGGATCACCGACACCCTGTTCTCCCCGAGCGCGGAGATCTTGAAGTCCGCCGAGCGGAGGGTGTTGACCGGCATCGCCACCGCGCCCATCGCGGGGAGCGCGAAGACGGCTTCGACGTACTCCGTACGGCTCTCCGAGAGGATCCCCACCACGTCACCGATCCCGACCCCGAGGGCGGACAGTGCGTGTGCGGTGGCGGCGGCGCGGGCAGCCACCACATCGAACCTGACAGGGTGGGGTTCTAGCCGGCTCCCGAACCCCGTGATGGTGGAGCCGCCGTGGCGTTCCGCAGCGTGCTCGAGGATCCGTGAGACGAGAAGTGGGGTGTCGAGCATCGTTCCGAACACGGGCCACCTCCTGCTGATCGGTTCCTGCCGGACGCGTTATCGGTGTGCTGTACGTTACCGCCCGGCTCCGACTCGAGGGGGTGACGGTCGTGACGCGCGGAGGGGGACATGTACGTGTGTGCCCGCAGGTAGTATGCTTCCTGTCAGCCACGGACGCTCGGTCGTTCCCGCGTCCCGGGATGCTGCACAGTCGCCCGTCTTCGCTCGGGTGTCACAGGGTGGCTCCCGGTAGGCAACGGCCGAATGGCGATATGGCGATCAGGGATCCTCCCGCGTGGGCGGCTCGTCCCCCACGAGGATCCCCCTCAGACGAACACTCCGTATGTGGCTCTGCCGCAAGTGCGGAGAGGCCCACGCGGCCACCCGGGACGCCGACTCCGGATCCCGGACACCTGCTCGATGCGAGGCGGTCCACACCGCCCCGGCTCCGGGCCCAGAAAGGATCCCCGTGACCTCGACGGAAACCACCTCCACACCGCCTCAGGGCGCCTCGCTGTCCGCAATGCGCCTCGCTGACCTCAAGGGACTCGCGCAGCAGATGGGCCTCAAGGGCCTGTCGGGCAAGCGCAAGGGCGAACTCGTCGCCATGATCGAGGGCGCACGTAGGCCCGGCCCGGCCAAGGCTCAGGCCGCGGCCCCCGCCAAGGCGTCGACCGGGACGTCCGGCACAGCCGAATCCTCCGGTGGCGGCGCCGACTCCCGCGGCGGGGACACTACCGAGGCGACCCGGCCCGCCGCGTCGTCGCTGACGTCAGACCCGCAGCAGCAGCGGTCCGCTGAAGGCGACGGGGACCGCCGGTCGGCGGAGGCGTCGACCCACGGCGACTCGGGACAGGACTCCGATCGTTCGCGCAGCGAGGACGGTAACCACGGCGGCCATCGCCAGGGGCGCGACCAGGGCGGACGTCAGCGTCGCGGCGGTCAGGGCCGGGACGACCAGGATCCGGGCCAGCAGAATCGCGATCAGCAGGGCGGTCGCAACCGGGA
Source organism: Dietzia sp. NPDC055343 (assembly GCF_053645265.1). Lineage (NCBI taxonomy): Bacteria > Bacillati > Actinomycetota > Actinomycetes > Mycobacteriales > Dietziaceae > Dietzia > Dietzia sp. NPDC055343. Next base: position 9,500 of record NZ_JBSHMJ010000019.1, read on the forward strand.
TCAGCAGGGCGGCGACCAGCAGGGCGGCCGCAACCGTGACCAGCAGGGCGGCGACCAGCAGGGTGGCCGCAACCGGGATCAGCAGGGCGGCGACCATCAGGGCGGCCGCAATCGAGATCAGCAGGGCGGCGACCAGCAGGGCGGCCGCAACCGGGATCAGCAGGGCGGTCGCAACCGGGATCAGCAGGGCGTCGACCATCAGGGCGGCCGCAACCGTGACCAGCAGGGCGGCCGTAACCGGGACAACGACGACCGCGAGCAGCAAGGTTCGAACAGCCAGGGCTCGGGTAACCAGGGCGACGGCAACGGCCCCCGGGGAGACGGCAACAACCGCGACGACGACGGTGGTGGCCGCGGGCGTCGTAGCCGGCGCCGGCGCGAGCGAAACCGCGGCGGGAACCGGCAGAACGACGGCGACACCGAGGTGCGGGAGGACGACGTCCTCCAGCCGGTCGCGGGCATCCTGGACGTGCTGGACAACTACGCGTTCGTCCGCACGTCCGGTTACCTCGCCGGAACGAACGACGTCTACGTCTCCATGAACATGATCCGTCGGCACGGTCTGCGCCGTGGCGATGCGATCACCGGCGCGGTCAAGATGCCGCGCGACGGCCAGAACGACGGCCAGGGTGGAAACCAGGGAGGCGGGCAGGGCGGCGGCAAGAACCGCCAGAAGTTCAATCCGTTGGTCCGGATCGACACCGTCAACGGTGGTCCGATCGATCAGGCCCGCAACCGCGTGGACTTCTCCAAGCTCACGCCGCTGTACCCCAACCAGCGGCTGCGCCTGGAGACCGAGAAGAACATCATCTCCACCCGCGTGATCGACCTGATCATGCCGATCGGTAAGGGGCAGCGCGCACTGATCGTGTCCCCGCCGAAGGCCGGCAAGACCACGATCCTGCAGAACATCGCGAACGCCATCGCGACCAACAACCCGGAATGCCACCTCATGGTGGTGCTCGTCGACGAGCGTCCGGAGGAGGTCACCGACATGCAGCGTTCGGTGAAGGGTGAGGTCATCGCCTCGACCTTCGACCGCCCGCCGTCGGACCACACGCAGGTCGCCGAGTTGGCGATCGAACGCGCCAAGCGTCTGGTCGAGCTGGGGCAGGACGTCGTCGTCCTCCTCGACTCCATCACGCGCCTCGGCCGCGCCTACAACAACTCCTCGCCCGCCTCGGGCCGGATCCTGTCCGGTGGTGTCGACTCCACCGCGCTGTACCCGCCCAAGCGGTTCCTCGGCGCGGCCCGGAACATCGAGAACGGTGGCTCGCTCACGATCATCGCCACCGCGATGGTCGAGACCGGCTCCGCCGGCGACACGGTGATCTTCGAGGAGTTCAAGGGCACCGGTAACGCCGAGCTCAAGCTCGACCGTCGGATCGCCGAGCGGCGCGTCTTCCCGGCCGTCGACGTGGGCCCCTCGGGCACCCGCAAGGAGGAGCTGCTGATGAGCCCGGAGGAAGCGGGCATCATGCACAAGCTCCGCCGCGTCCTGTCGGGGTTGGACACGCACCAGGCCATCGACCTGCTCATGTCGCAGCTGCGTAAGACCAACACGAACTACGAGTTCCTCCTCCAGGTGGCCAAGACCACGCCGACGTTGCCCCAGGACGAGGAGTGAGCGATGGCGCGGGACGTGCGCCGTCATCGATCGACGACGTCCTCTCCGAGTACGGCGGCCTCGAGGCGCAGCTGTCGGATCCGACACTGCACGAGGACGCCGCGGCCGCCCGCCGTGTCGGTAAGCGGTTCGCCGAGCTGACCCCTGTCGTCCAGTGCTACCGGGCGTTGGTCTCGACGCGCGACGACGCCGCCGCGGCCCGGGAGCTGGCCGACGACGACTCCTCGTTCGCCGACGAGGCCGACCGGCTGGACGTAGAGGCCTCGGAACTGGAGATCCGGCTCGCGGATCTGCTGGCGCCGCGCGACCCCCACGACGCCGACGACGTGCTCATGGAGATCAAGTCGGGGGAGGGCGGCGAGGAGTCCGCGCTGTTCGCCGCGGACCTGGCCCGCATGTACACGCGCTACGCGGAGAAGCACGGGTGGACCGTTCAGGTGCTGGGCGTGACCGAGTCCGATCTCGGGGGCTACAAGGATGCCTCGTTCTCCATCCGCGCCAAGCAGCCGTCACGTGACGGCGTGTGGTCGCGGATGAAGTTCGAGGGTGGCGTGCACCGTGTCCAACGTGTTCCGGTGACCGAGTCCCAGGGGCGGGTCCACACGTCGGCCGCCGGCGTGCTGGTGTTCCCCGAGCCGGAGGATGTAGGTCCGGTCGAGATCGACGAGTCGGAACTGCGGATCGACGTCTACCGTTCGTCCGGCAAGGGCGGGCAGGGCGTCAACACGACCGACTCGGCGGTTCGCATCACGCACCTGCCCACCGGCACCGTCGTCACGTGTCAGAACGAACGCAGCCAGTTGCAGAACAAGCAGCGCGCCATGCAGGTGTTGGCCGCGCGGCTCCAGGCTGCTGCCGAGGAGTCCGCCGAGGCCGAGGCCGCCGAAGGGCGCGCGACGCAGGTGCGCACCGTCGACCGCTCCGAGCGCATCCGCACCTACAACTTCCCGGAGAACCGGATCGCCGACCATCGGGTCGGATTCAAGGCGCACAACCTCGATTCGGTCCTCGACGGGGACATGGACGCGGTGCTCGACGCGCTCGCCGACGAAGAGCGTCGACGTCGGATGGACGAGGCCTGACCACCGTGGACCCGCGGCCGGTCCCCGTGGCCGGTGTCGTGCGCGGCGCGGCGGCGGCGCTGGCCGGAGCGGGAATCGACTCCGCCGGGGTGGAGGCCCGCCTCATCTGTGCACACGTACTCGGCGTCGACAGGTCGCGGCTCATGCTCGCTGATGGGCTCGACGAGGCCGCCATCGCAGAAGTCGATCGGATCGTCGCCGCGCGCGCGGGCCGGGGCGTCCCGCTCCAGTATCTGCTCGGCACCGCCCCGTCGGGACGCCTCGAGCTTTCCGTCGGGCCGGGTGTGTTCATCCCGCGCCCGGAAACCGAACTCCTCGTGGAATGGATCCTCGCCCGCCTCCCGGCGCCGACCGGGGGAGTGGGGCCGGTGGTCGTGGATCTGTGCGCGGGTAGCGGCACGATCGCCCTCGAGATCGCCCACGCCCGCCCCGACGCCCGGGTGCACGCGGTGGAGTTGCACGAGGCGGCGCTGGACTGGCTACGCCGCAACGCCACCGCCCGCGCGGACGCGGGCGACACCCCGATCGAGATCCATCACGGCGACGCCACGGATCCCCACCTGCTGCCACGGCTTCGCGGCCGCGTGGCCGCCGTGGTCTCCAATCCGCCGTACATCCCGCTGACCGACGACCTGCCCGCCGAGGTCCTGGGCCACGAGCCGGCGACGGCGCTGTTCGGGGGGACGGACGGCCTCGTCGTCGTCGTGCCTCTCGTGGACCTCGCGGCGAGCCTGCTCGCCCCGGGCGGCCACCTGGCCGTCGAGCACGACGACACGACCGGCGCCGAGGTCGCGGCGGTCGTCGGGCGCCGGGGCGGCTTCGGTACCGTGGAACAGCACACCGACCTCGCCGGACGGCCGCGGTTCGTCACCGCGACGCGCCACGACGGAGCCGACGACGACGACCCGACAGCCCAGAAGGGGATCACCCGGTGACCATCACCTACGACTGCACCGAGGAGACCGGCCGAGAGGTCGGCCTGAGCTCCGCGTCCGGGGCCCTGCGGGCGGGCCGGCTCGTCGTGACCCCCACGGACACGCTCTACGGTATCGCCGCCGACGCCTTCGACCCGGACGCGGTCAACCTGCTGCTGTCGGCCAAGCGCCGCGGGCCGGACATGCCGGTGCCGGTGTTGGTCGGATCATGGGAGACCATCGACGGGCTCGTGGTGAGCACCCCGGCCGCCGCGCGTGATCTCATCCGTGCGTTCTGGCCCGGAGGGCTGAGCCTCATCGTCCACCAGGCCCCGTCTCTGGGTTGGAACCTCGGGCACACCCAGGGCACCGTCATGCTGCGGATGCCCCTGCACCCCGTGGCGATCGAATTGTTGCGTGAGGTCGGACCGCTGGCGGTGTCCAGCGCCAACGTCTCCGGGCAGCCTCCCGCCACCACCGTCGTCGAGGCACGCGAGCAGCTCGGCGACTCGGTCGCGGTGTACCTCGACGGCGGGCCGTGCTCGATCGGCCGGCCGTCGACCATCGTCGACCTGACCGGACCCGGCCCCAGGATCGTGCGTGAGGGCGCCGTGACCGCCGAGCGCGTCGGCGAGGTCCTCGACATCGACCCGGCGCAGCTGCGCGGCTAGCCGTGGGCGTCGGGATCCCGTTCCGGGAGCTCCTGCTCATCGGGGTCACCGCCGGCCTCGTCACCTTCGTCGTCACCGGCCTGGTGCGGGGGGTGGCGCCCGCGATCGGTGGGCTCGCCTACCCGCGTGAGCGCGATGTGCACCTGGTGCCCACACCGCGGCTCGGTGGCGTGGGGATCTTCACCGGAATGCTGGTCGCGGTCTATCTCGCCGCGCAGTTACCCGCCCTCAACCGCGCGTTCCCGCCGTTCGCGCCGGACGTGGAGGCGACCATCCTCGCCGGCGGGGTGATCGTCCTGCTCGGCATCGTCGACGACATCCTCGGCCTCGGCGCGGTCACCAAACTCGCCGGGCAGGCTGCTGCCGCCGGGGTGCTCGTGGCGATGGGCGTGTCGTGGACGCTGGTGTATCTGCCCTTCGGAGACGGCAACATCCTCGTGCTCGACCAGCTCCAGGCCGGGCTGCTCACGGTCGTGTTCACGCTGGCGATCGTCAACGCGATGAACTTCGTCGACGGCCTCGACGGTCTCGCCGCCGGACTCGGCACGATCGCCGCGCTCGCGATCTGCGTGTTCTCGGTCGGGATCATGCTCGACCAGGGCGGCACCGTCGGCGCGTATCCGCCCGCTCTCGTCACCGCCGTCCTGGCCGGTGCCCTGCTGGGCTTCCTGCCGCACAATTTCCAGCCCGCCCGGATCTTCATGGGGGACTCGGGCTCGATGCTCATCGGGCTCGTGCTGGCCGCCGCGTCCACGAGCGCCTCGGGCAAGATCTCACAGAGCCTGTACGGGCCGCAGGAGATGATCGTGCTGCTCTCTCCGATGATCGTCGTGGCCGCCGCGATGTTCGTGCCGATGCTCGATCTCGTGATGGCGATCATCCGCCGGATCGGAGCGGGGCGTAGCCCGTTCGCGCCCGACAAGATGCACCTGCACCACCGGCTGTTGGCGCTGGGCCACTCGCACCGCCGGGTCGCGCTCGTCATCTACGCCTGGGTCTCCCTGATCGCCTTCGGCGCGGTCGGCGCGACCATGCTCCCGACGGAGGTGATCGTGCCGCTCGTGGCGGCCGGCCTCCTCATGGTGCTCGTCGCCACGCTCGTGCCGCGGCTGCGGAGTGCGCGGGTCGAGGACAACTCGGGTGGTGACGGGGCGTCCCGCTAGGCTGCTCGTCATGAGCGACACTCTTGCGACGCCCGATCAGCCCGGACCCGGCCCCCAGAACGCCGGCCTACGCACCGCCGTCCGACTCGGCGGGCTCGCACTCGTCGTACTCACGGTGATCAGCGTCATCGCGTGGACCCTGGTCGACGGTGTACCGGGCCTGTGGGGCGCGGTGATGGGTGCGGGCATCGGTGGGGCCTTCGTTCTCACCACCGCGGTGGTGGTCATGGCCACCGCGCGGACGGCACCGCAGACCACCGCGGCTATTCTTCTCGGCACCTGGCTGCTCAAGCTCGTCGTCGCCATCGGTGTGGTGGCGGTGATCGAGCGGTTCGATTTCTACTCACGCCCGGCGTTCGCGGTCACCATCATCGCCGCTCTGGTCGTCGTCCTGGCGGCCGAGACGTGGGGCATCCTCAAGACCCGGACGCCCTACATCGAGCCCGCCGACCCGACCGTCACCTGACCGGGTCCCCCTGACATGCGGCTTTCGAGACCGGGATGTTATTCTCTTCGACGGTGAGACGAGCACGTCGCCGGGCCACTTCACGGCCGGCAGACGTTCGCGCGCTGACCCGAATCGGCCGCGAGCACCGGGCCGCTCGTACTGCACGCGCTCGGGCGCCAGCCGCCCTACACGACCAGGGGAGAACACACTGAGTACCACGCTTCTGGCCTTCAAGGGCGAGTTCCACGCCCCTGACATCGACAAAGAGTTCTTCCCTGTCGACCAGTGGTTCACTGGCTTCGCCGCGGACGCCTTCGTCATGGACCGCCTGATGTTCGTCCGTATCCTCATGGCAGTCGTTCTCATGGCGTTCTTCATGTTCGCCATGCGCAATCCGCGGCTCATCCCGAGCGGTGTGCAGAACTTCGCCGAGATCTGCCTGGACTTCGTCCGCGTCCACGTGGCCGAGGAGATCCTGGGCAAGGAGCAGGGACGTCGCTTCCTGCCGGTCATCGCCACCATCTTCTTCGCGGTGCTCGCGATGAACCTTCCGACGGTGCTGCCAGGACTCAACGTCTCGCCGAACGCTCGTATCGGCTTCCCGATGGTTCTGGCGGCTCTGGGCTATATCACCTTCATCTACGCCGGTGCCAAGAAGTACGGGTTCCTCCGTTACATCAAGGCCAGCGTGGTCATCCCCAACGTGCCGCCGGCGCTGCACATCCTGCTGATCCCGATCGAGATCCTCTCGACGTTCATCCTGCGTCCGGTCACGCTGACCATCCGTCTCATGGCCAACATGCTGGCGGGTCACCTCATCATCGTGCTGCTCTTCAGCGCTACGAACTTCTTCTTCTGGCAGCTCAACGGCTGGACCCTCCTGTCCGCCGGTATCTCGGTGCTGTCCGTCGCGTTCACGCTGTTCGAGCTCCTCGTGATCTTCCTTCAGGCGTACATCTTCGCCCTGCTGGTCGCGGTCTACATCGACAGCTCGCTGCACGCTGATAACCACTAGAACCCGGGCCGCGAGGCCTGACACGACCACCTGTCAACCCGACACATCACGTCCGACCGGTTCGGAACACCCCGGACCGGCCATCTGAAAGGGAAACCCCATGGACATCGTCACTCTCGCCCAGGCCGCCGAGCAGACCGTCACCAACCAGGGCTACGGCGCCATCGGCTACGGCCTCGCCGCGATCGGCCCCGGCATCGGCATCGGCATCCTCGTCGGCAAGACCGTCGAGGGCATGGCCCGCCAGCCGGAGATGGCCGGCACCCTCCGCACCACGATGTTCCTCGGCATCGCCTTCACCGAGGCGCTCGCCCTGATCGGTATCGTCGCCGGCTTCCTGTTCTGATCGACGACACACCGACCTCTAGGGACGCACCATGAACAACGTCATCGCCATCTTGGCGGCCGAAGGGGAGACTCTCCCCCTGGAGGAGAGCGTCAACCCGCTCATTCCTCCGCTGTATGACATCGTCTGGTCGCTCATCCCGCTCGCGGTCATCCTCTGGCTCTTCTGGAAGTTCATCCTCCCGAAGTTCCAGCAGGTAATGGACGAGCGTGAGGAGCGCATCGAGGGCGGTCTGCGTCGTGCCGAGCAGACCCAGGCCGAGGCGAAGGAAGAGCTGGCCAAGTACAAGGCCCAGCTCGCGGAGGCGCGCAGCGAAGCGGCCAAGATCCGCGACGACGCGCGTGCGCAGGGCCAGCAGATCCTCTCGGATATGAAGACAGAGGCCGAGGCCGAGCGCGAGCGCATCGTCGCCGCGGGTGAGCAGCAGCTCACTGCCCAGCGCCAGCAGATCATCACCGAGTTGCGCTCTGACCTCGGGCGTCAGTCCGTCGACCTCGCTGAGCGACTCATGGGTGAGCAGCTGTCTGATTCGGTCCGCCGCTCCGGCACCATCGACCGCTTTCTGGCAGACCTCGACCGGGTCCCCGGCGCGGGCAAGAACTAAGGGAAGTGGAGTCCATGCACGCAGCGAGCCGTGAGGCGCTCGACAGCACGCGCGACGCCCTGAAATCCGCTCTGGCCGCCAACCCGGCCGGGGGTGCGACGGGCGCCAAGGTGGGCCAGGAACTCTTCCAGGTCGTCGACGTCCTCGAGGACAACCGGTCCCTGCGGGTCGCGGTGGCCGACACCTCGGCGTCGGTCGAGGCCCGGCAGGACCTCGTTCGCGGGGTCTTCGGGTGGAAGATCGACCAGGCCACGCTCGATCTGCTGCTCGCTGCGGTCTCTCAGGACTGGTCCAACCCGCGCGAGTTGCGGGAAGGCCTGATCACGCTCGGCCGCGAGGCGCTCATGCGCTCCGCTGACGAGCAGGGCCAGCTCCAGACGGTCGAGGACGAGCTGTTCCGGCTCGGCCGCATCGTCGCGGGCGACGCCGAGTTCGAACAGGCACTTGCCGATCGCACCGCCGAGACCTCCGCCAAGCGAGCCCTGCTCGCGCAGGTGCTGTACGGCAAGGTCACCGCGGTGACCGAGGCCCTGGCGTCCCAGGCCATCGCCCGGCCCACGGGAATGCCGGCGGACGATCTCATGGAGATCTCCGGTCAGGCCGCGGAACTCCGTGGCCGCACCGTTGCCGTGGTCACCAGTGCCGAGGCACTCTCGGAACAGCAGACGACAGACCTCGGTGGTCGGCTCCGGTCGATCTACGGTCGCGAGATCGCGGTCCACAACGAGATCGACCCGACCCTGATGGGTGGAGTGGTCGTCCGGGTGGGTGACGAGATCATCGACGGCAGCGTGGCGGGCCGGCTCGACGCACTCCGGCGAAGCCTCCGCTGACCGGCTCGCCGGTCACACGACGAGCTGCGACTCGGCCGTGATCCCGCGGTAAGTGGCTCACGCACAACCTATAAAGCACATCCCGACTTTGAGAGCAGGAATGACATGGCGGAGTTGACGATCTCCTCCGACGAGATCCGCAGCGCGATTGCGAACTACACCTCAACTGTTTCGACCGACGCGACCAAGGAAGAGGTCGGCATTGTCGTCGATACCAGTGACGGTATCGCGCACATCAGCGGCCTTCCCTCGGCGATGGCCAACGAGCTGCTGGAGTTCCCCGGCGGGATCCTCGGCGTCGCGCTGAACCTGGAGGACCGCGAAATCGGTGCGGTCATCCTCGGTAACTTCGACGAGATCGCCCAGGGCCAGGAGGTTCGTCGTACCGGAGACGTCCTCTCCGTGCCCGTCGGGGACGGCTTCCTCGGCCGTGTCGTCAACCCGCTCGGTCAGCCGATCGACGGCCTGGGCGAGATCGAGGCCGAGGGCACCCGCGCCCTCGAGCTCCAGGCGCCCTCGGTGCTCGAGCGTCAGCCCGTCGAGGAGCCGATGCAGACCGGCATCAAGGCCATCGACGCCATGACCCCCATCGGCCGCGGCCAGCGTCAGCTGATCATCGGCGACCGCAAGACCGGGAAGACCGCGGTCTGCATCGACGCCATCCTCAACCAGAAGGCCAACTGGGAGTCCGGCGACAAGACCAAGCAGCTGCGGTGCATCTACGTGGCGATCGGTCAGAAGGGCTCCACCATCGCGGGCGTCAAGGCGACCCTCGAGGAGCACGGCGCGATGGACTACACCACCATCGTGGCCGCCCCGGCCTCCGATTCCGCTGGTTTCAAGTGGCTCGCCCCCTTCACCGGCTCCGCGATCGGGCAGCACTGGATGTACGGCGGCGCCCACGTTCTGGTGGTGTTCGACGACCTGTCCAAGCAGGCCGACGCCTACCGCGCGATCTCGCTGCTGCTGCGCCGCCCGCCGGGTCGTGAGGCCTACCCGGGTGACGTCTTCTACCTGCACTCCCGGCTGCTGGAGCGGTGCGCCAAGCTGTCCGACGAGATGGGTGGCGGGTCGATGACCGGTCTGCCGATCATCGAGACCAAGGCGAACGACGTCTCGGCGTTCATCCCGACCAACGTCATCTCGATCACGGACGGTCAGGTCTTCCTCGAGTCGGATCTGTTCAACCGCGGTGTCCGCCCCGCGGTCAACGTCGGTATCTCCGTCTCGCGAGTCGGTGGCGCCGCGCAGACCAAGGGTATGAAGAAGGTCTCCGGCTCGCTGCGTCTCGACCTCGCCGCGTTCCGTGACCTCGAGTCCTTCGCGACCTTCGCGTCCGATCTCGACGCGGCCTCCAAGGCCCAGCTCGAGCGCGGTCAGCGTCTGGTCGAGATCCTGAAGCAGGACCAGAACTCCCCGGTCTCCGTCGAGGACCAGATCGTCTCGATCTACCTCGCCGGCGAGGGCTTCTACGACAGCGTCCCGGTCGCCGACATCCGTCGCTTCGAGGCCGAGCTGCTGGAGCAGCTGCACCACGGAGCTGCCGACGTGTTCACCCAGATCGACGGCGGGGCGGCTCTGTCCGACGAGTCCAAGGCGACGCTCGAGGCCAAGACGAATGAGTTCAAGGAGGGCTTCGTGGCCTCCGACGGCTCCCGCGTGGTCAACGAGCCCGAGGCCGAGGCACTCTCCGAGGACGAGATCGACCGCGAGACCCTCACGGTCACCAAGAAGAAGGCCTGAGGCCTCGAGATGACAGCCATCCGATTCAAGGGCGAGAGGAGTGTGATCTGAAACCATGGCGAATATGCGTGAACTGCGCGACCGGATCAAGTCCGTCAACTCGACCAAGAAGATCACCAAGGCCCAGGAGCTGATCGCCACGTCGCAGATCTCCAAGGCCCAGGCCCGGGTCGCCGAGGCCCAGCCGTTCGCGGATCAGATCACCGCGATCCTGACCGACCTCGCCAGCGCGTCGTCGGTGCAGCACCGGATGCTCAACGAGCCCGAGAACGCCAAGCGTTCCGCGATCCTCGTCGTGACCTCCGACCGCGGTATGTGCGGTGGTTACAACCACAACGTGCTCAAGGAGGCCTCCGAGCTCATCGCCTTCCTGGAGGGCGAGGGCCGCGAGGTCGATATCTACGTCCTGGGTAACAAGGGCATCGTGTACTACACGTTCCGTGAGATCGCGATCGCGGGCGCGTGGCACGGCCACTCGCAGAAGCCCGACTACCAGGAGGCCCGGCCGGCCTTCCAGCTGCTGTCGACCGCGTTCGCGGCCGGTGGCGAGGGCACCTTCGACGCGTCGGAGTTCCTCGGCGAGGACTACACGGGCGACACCACCCGCAAGGGCGTCGACGAGGTCCATATCGTCTACACCCAGTTCAAGTCGATGCTCACCCAGACGCCGAGGGCTCGTCGTCTGGCCCCGATCGAGACCCAGGTCGAGATCGAGGAGTTGGATCTCGGCGATGACATGCTGGATACGTCCAGAACCGAGTTCAAGCCCGAGGTCACCTTCGAGCCCGACGCCGACACCCTGCTTGACAACATCCTCCCGAGGTATATGTCGACCCGGGCGTTCGCGTCGCTGCTGGAGTCGGCGGCGTCGGAGTCGGCGGCTCGTCGTACCGCGATGAAGTCCGCCACGGACAACGCGACAGAACTGGTCGAGGGCCTCAGCCGTGAGGCGAACCAGGCCCGCCAGGCACAGATCACCCAGGAAATCAGCGAGATTGTCGGTGGCGCTGGCGCGCTCGCCGCGAGCGCAGGAAGTGACTAAGTAATGACCACAGCTGTTACCGATCAGAGCACGACGGGCACGGCCGGTCTCACCGGCCGGGTCGCCCGCGTCCTGGGTGCGGTCGTCGACGTGGAGTTCCCGCGCGGCGCCCTCCCGGCCCTCTTCAACGCCCTCACCGCGGAGATCACGCTCGAGGCCGTCGCCAAGACCGTCACGTTCGAGGTCGCCCAGCACCTCGGCGACAACATGGTTCGCTGCATCTCGATGCAGTCCACCGATGGTCTCGTCCGTGGCGCCGAGGTCGTGGACTCCGGCAAGCCGATCTCCGTGCCCGTCGGAGACGTCGTCAAGGGCCATGTCTTCAATGCCCTCGGCGACTGCCTCGACGCTCCCGGCACCGGCCGGGACGGCGAGCAGTGGGGCATCCACCGTGAGCCGCCGGCCTTCGACCAGCTCGAGGGTAAGACCGAAATCCTCGAGACCGGTGTGAAGGTCATCGACCTGCTGACCCCGTACGTCAAGGGCGGCAAGATCGGTCTGTTCGGTGGCGCCGGCGTCGGCAAGACCGTTCTGATCCAGGAGATGATCACCCGTATCGCGCGTGAGTTCTCCGGCACGTCGGTGTTCGCCGGCGTCGGTGAGCGTACTCGTGAGGGCACCGACCTCTTCCTCGAGATGGAAGAGATGGGCGTGCTCCAGGACACGGCCCTGGTGTTCGGCCAGATGGACGAGCCGCCGGGGACCCGTATGCGCGTCGCCCTCTCGGCCCTGACGATGGCCGAGTACTTCCGTGACGTGCAGGGCCAGGACGTTCTGCTCTTCGTCGACAACATCTTCCGCTTCACGCAGGCCGGTTCCGAGGTCTCGACCCTTCTCGGTCGCATGCCGTCGGCTGTCGGTTACCAGCCGACCCTGGCGGACGAGATGGGCCAGCTGCAGGAGCGGATCACCTCGACCCGTGGTCGTTCGATCACGTCGCTGCAGGCGATCTACGTCCCCGCGGACGACTACACCGACCCGGCGCCGGCGACCACGTTCGCCCACCTCGACGCGACCACGGAGCTCTCCCGCTCCATCGCCTCGAAGGGCATCTACCCGGCCGTGGATCCGCTGACCTCGACGTCGCGGATCCTGGAGCCCGGCATCGTGGGTGAGAACCACTACCGCGTCGCGCAGGAAGTCATCCGGATCCTCCAGAAGTACAAGGAGCTCCAGGACATCATCGCGATCCTCGGTATGGACGAGCTCTCCGAGGAAGACAAGGTCACCGTCCAGCGTGCCCGCCGCCTCGAGCGCTTCCTGGGTCAGAACTTCCTCGTCGCCGAGAAGTTCACCGGTCAGGTCGGCTCCGTCGTTCCGCTGTCCGAGACCATCGAGGCCTTTGACAAGCTGTGCAAGGGCGAGCTCGATCACCTGCCCGAGCAGGCGTTCAACGGCATCGGCGGTCTCGACGACGTCGAGGCCGCCGCGAAGAAGCTCGCGGGGAAGTGACCGTACAACATGGCTGCTGACATCGAAGTCGAGTTCGTCACTGTCGAGCGTCGTTTCTGGTCGGGGACCGCGAGCATGGTGGTCGCCAAGACCACCGAGGGCGAGATCGGTATCCAGGCCGGTCACGAGCCGCTGCTCGGCGAGCTGGACACCGGTGGCACCGTGACCGTGTACACCGACGAGGGCAAGAAGGTCGCCGCCGTCGAGGGTGGGTTCCTCTCGGTGACCGCCAACAAGGTGAGTATCCTCGGAGAAGCAGCGGCCTGGTCGGAGTCGATCGACCGTTCGGCCGCGGAGCAGGCGCTTGCGGATGCGGGCGACGACGCCGCCGCCGCAGCCGCTGCTCGGGGCCGTCTTCGCGCCATCGAGAAGGCGGGCGCCTAGCCCCACCAGGTCTCGACCGTCACAACGGCCGCGACCACCGGAAGGAGTTGAACAGATTGACGGCTCCCATCGAGGTTGTCCTCGGTGTCGTCGTCCTGCTCATACTCGCGCCGGTGGTCGCGGCCGTCGTGTATCGGCTGGTGTTCATCCGGCACAACTCCACTTCGGTGCTGACCCGGCAGACGGGTGAGGACACGTGGACCTACGGAGCCGTGCGGTACACGGACGCCGACGTGGCTTTCTATCGCCTGTTCAGCATCCGCTTCACACCGGATGTCCGACTGGACAGGCGCACGCTCGTTCTCGGGCGGCGCCGTCATCCGACGGGCTCGGAACTGGACGTGGCGGAGGCCGGCGAGATGATCGTCCCGTTCTCCGGTCGTGATCGCCGCGACCAGTTGGTCGAGGGCGACATCTGCCTGGGTCCGTCAGCGCTCACCGGGCTCCTGGCGTGGGTCGAGGCCTGCTCGACCGACCAGATACGTCCCAGGCGTCGCAGGCGCTGAATCCCGCTCGTCTCCGGCCACCCGTGCCGAACTCAGGAGGTTCTGTTGCGACTCGTCGTCGCCACCTGCCAGGTCGACTACGTCGGTCGGCTCACCGCCCATCTCCCCATGGCTCCGCGGCTGCTGTTGGTGAAGGCCGACGGATCGGTGAGTGTGCACGCCGATGACCGCGCATACAAGCCGCTCAACTGGATGACCCCGCCGTGCACCCTGAGCGAGCAGGATCATCCCGAGAACGAGGATCACCGCTTGTGGGTGATCGAGAACAAGGCCGGCGAGCAGCTACGCATCACCGTCGCGGAGATCCACCATGAGTCCCAGCACGAACTCGGGGTGGATCCCGGCCTGGTGAAGGACGGTGTCGAGGCTCATCTGCAGGAGCTGCTCGCGGAGCACATCGACACTCTGGGCCGTGGCTACAGCCTGATCCGCCGCGAGTACATGACCGCGATCGGCCCCGTGGACATCCTCGGACGCGACTCCGAGGGCACGACGGTCGCAGTGGAGATCAAGCGCCGCGGCGAGATCGACGGCGTCGAGCAGCTGACGCGCTATCTCGAGCTACTCAATCGTGATCCGCTGCTCGCGCCGGTCAACGGGATCTTCGCCGCGCAGGTGATCAAGCCCCAGGCGCGAACGCTGGCCGAGGACCGAGGTATCCGCTGCGTGACCCTTGATTACGACCGGCTACGCGGAACAGACTCCAACGACCTGCGCCTCTTCTGAGCGGGGTGTGCGGTGCCGAGACGACATCGACGCGCAGCCCGGGATCTACCCGCGCCGAGGCGTGAGGGGCTGGGCGGGGGAGCGATGGCGCCCGGGCCGGCGGGAGATCCGGACGGGTATCACGTACGGAGGATCCCCGGCGCCAGGGCGAGCAAGGACTATCGCTGCCCGGGATGCGACCAGCTGGTGATGTCGGGAACGGCACACGTCGTGGCCTGGCCGGACCGGCCTGGTGGCGACGATGAGCGGCGCCACTGGCATTCGGGATGCTGGAACGGTCGGTCCAGCCGGGGGCTCACCCGTCGCTGGAGTTGAAGCGAGGGGTCTCCGGCAGGGGCTCCTCGTTCGCGACGCCGGCCGGCAGCGGCTCCAGTCGTGCCCGTACAGAGGCCAGCTCGGCCAGGACGTCCTCACGTAGAGCACGGAGGCGCTCGGTGTGTGTCCGGGCGCGGCCCATGATGTCGTTCGCGCGCTGTTCCGCGTCACGCACGATCTCGTCCGCGCGGTCGCGGGCTTCAGACCGGAGCGCCTGGACTGCGCTCCTGGTCGCGGCACGCTGGGCGCGATCCTCGTCGAGGGATTCCTTTCGACGCAGGTTCGACGCGAGTCGGTGGTCCTCGTCGATCTGGTCGCGTCGCCGTGCGGCGACATCGTCCAGTCGCTTCGCCTCGCTCTCGGCCGAGCGGACGATCTCCGCAGCCCGGGCTCGCGCCGCGTCCAACGCCGCGTCGTGCTCGGCGCGGACAGCGTCGTTACGGGTGCGGACGGCGGAGAGCTCGGCTGCCGCCGACTCACGCATCCGCCACGCGTCCTCTTCAGCCTCGTTGAGAATCCGGTCGGCGTCGGAGTGTGCGTTGTCGCGCATCGATGCGGCCTCGGCCGTCGCGAGGGCGAGCATCGTGGACAGACGGTCGGACATCTGCTCGTTCGTCACCGGTGCGCGGCCCAACTCGGCGATCCGCGACTCCAGCTCGTCGACCTTGTCGCGGTGACGCTCGAGCTCCGCGGTGGCACGTTCGGCACGCTCCACCGCGGCGTCACGGTCGGCCCGCAGCAGCTCGGCTTCGGCTTCCAGTCGGGCGAGGGCCGCGGACACCTGTTCGCGGTCGAAGCCCTTCCGGACCACCGCGAAGGGCTGCACGGCCGATTCGGGAGTGTGCGTGCTCGGCATGTCACCACCCTAGCCGCGCAGCCCTCGTCGGCGCTCAGTGCTGATCGGCGGCCGGCTCCACGAGCTCGAGGAGGACACCGCCGGCGTCCTTGGGGTGGACGAAGTTGATGCGGGAGCCGGCGGTTCCGGTCTTCGGGGCCGGGTAGAGCACGCGCACTCCGCGTCCGGTCAGGTGGGCGGTGATCGCGTCGATGTCGGTGACCCGGACGGCCATCTGCTGGATCCCGGGGCCGTTGCGATCCAGGTACTTGGCGATGGTCGAGCTGTCGTCGAGAGGCGCCAGAACCTGGAGCAGGGCGCTGCCCGCGGGGCGGCCGGGGGAGCCGAGCATGGCCTCGCGGACGCCCTGCTCCTCGTTGACCTCCTCGTGGAGGTTCTCCATACCCAGGTTGTCCCGGTACCAGGCCACGGCCGCGTCGAAATCCGGAACCGCGACACCGACGTGATCGATGGCCACGACCAGTTCGGAAGGAAGAAGGGGCTGGCCTGCTGGGGTAGTAGTCATACCTTCCACGCTAGCCGGTCCGGGTCCACGGTAGTTTGGCGTGGATAACCATCACCCCTCGATCGGAAGGTGTCCCATGACCGCCGAGCCCACCCGCACCGTCATCGTCGCCGGTGCACGCACTCCGTTCGGTCGCCTGCAGGGCGGCCTGTCCTCCCTGTCCGCGGCCGAACTCGGCGGCATCGCGATCAACGCCGCCCTCGAGCGTGGCGGCGTCTCCGGTGAGGCCGTCGACCAGGTGATCATGGGGCAGGTGCTCTCCGCCGGAAACGGCCAGATGCCCGCGCGCCAGGCCTCGCTCGCCGCCGGACTCCCGAAGAGCATCGACGCGCTGAGCATCAACAAGATGTGCCTGTCCGGCCTGACGGCGATCGCGTTGGCCGACCAGGCCATCCGGTCCGGCTACTCCGAGGTGGTCGTCGCGGGTGGTCAGGAGTCGATGTCGCAAGCGCCGCACCTCCTGCCCAAGAGCCGGAACGGTTACAAGTACGGCTCGGTAGAGGTCCTCGACCACATGGCGTACGACGGGCTGCACGACGTCCCGACCGACCAGCCTATGGGGGCCCTCACCGAGGCCCGGAATGTCGAGCTGGAGATCACGCGTGAGCACCAGGACGAGTTCGCCGCGATCTCGCACCAGCGCGCCGCCGCCGCCTGGGCCGAGGGACGCTTCGCGGACGAGGTCGTCCCGGTGACCATCAAGGGGCGTAAGGGCGACACGGTCGTGGAGACGGACGAGGGCGTCCGGGCGGATTCCACCGCCGAGTCGATGTCGAAGCTCCGTCCCGCATTCGCCAAGGACGGCACCATCACCGCCGGTTCGTCGTCCCAGATCTCCGACGGCGCGTCGGCTGTGATCGTCACCTCCGCCGCCCGCGCCGAGGCGGAGGGCTGGCCGGTCCTGGCCGAGATCGTCGGCTACGGCACGGTCGCCGGGCCCGACTCGACCCTCCAGCACCAGCCCGCCGACGCGGTGCTGGACGCGTGCGAGCGCGCCGGTGTTGCGGTGTCGGACATCGATCTGTTCGAGTTCAACGAGGCCTTCGCCTCGGTGGGACTGCACTCGACCCGCATGCTGGACCTGGACGCGGACAAGGTGAACGTCAACGGTGGCGCCATCGCCCTCGGCCACCCGATCGGCGTGTCCGGTAACCGCGTCGTCCTCACCCTCGCCATGGAGCTCGCCCGCCGGGGCGGGGGTCTCGGAGCCGCGGCACTCTGCGGCGGCGGCGGCCAGGGAGACGCGCTCCTGATCCGGGTGCCCGCGGCCGGCTGACACCCTGAAGGCGGCGGCGTGGCAGGATCGGAGCCGTGACCAGACCAGGTAACCGTCCCCCGTCCGCCGCCGAGCAGAAGCTCGCGGCGTCGCTTGCCGGCGCCGTCGACCTCTCTGGGCTGAAGAGTCGCGCCGAGGCCCAGCGGGGCGCGGCCGCCGCCGGCCGTGCCCCAGGGCAGCCGGGCGGGGGCGGCGCCGACGGGGCCGGGGCGTCACGGGTGGAGGTGGACGAGGCGACCTTCGAGCAGGAGGTCCTCGTCCGCTCCACCCAGGTCCCGGTCATCATCGAGCTGGTCTCGCAGCGCGCGCCCACGGCGCTGACGGCGCTGCTGGCGGCCCTGGCGGATGAGGCGAACGGGGCCTGGGTCCATGCGACCGTGGACGTGGATGTGGCCCCCGGGATCGCCCAGGCGTTGCAGGCTCGTGCGGTGCCGTCGGTGTTCGCCATCGCGGGCGGCCGTCCGATCGCCGACTTCGAGGGGGAACAGCCCGAGGAGGCGCTCCGCCAGTGGCTCGACGCCGTTCTGCGTGCCACGGAGGGCAAACTGAGCGGACCGGTGCCGGACGCCGATGATCCCGAGGCGGAGGATGAGACGGACCCCGAGCTGGACGCGGCCGAAGAGGCGCTGTCCGAGGGGGACCTGGTCACGGCCGAGGAGCGGTTCTCGGCGCTGGTCGAGGCACGACCCGCGGACCACACGATCGTCGAGGCGCTGAGGTACGTCCAGGCCGGCAGGCGCGTGTCGGAGGAGACGGACACCGCGGAGGGGTCGGTTCCCGCCGCACTGCGGTCGGCGGACCTCATGCTGGTCGCGGCGGAGTACGACTCGGCGTTCTCGGTTCTGACAGATGCGATCAAGGTGCACTTCGGAGATGAGCGCCAGATCCTCCGGACCCGGCTGCTCGAGATCCTCGAGGCACTACCCGCGGACGACCCCCGGGTGCTCGTCGCCCGGCGGGAACTCGCGAGCGCCCTGTACTGACCGAGCCCGGAGCGGTGACCGCCGCCGGGAACCGCCACGCCCCCGAAATCTGGCGTGGTGCGCCCGGGGTCGTGCCGCGATCTAGCCGCTGTGGCGCAGCCACACCGTGGCCCGGGGCCCCACCGCCACGGTCGCCGAGTACGGACGCCCGTGGTGCCCCTGCTCGTACGAGCGCACCCCGCCCAGGTTCCCCACACCGGAGCCCTCGTAGAGCTCGGCGTCGGTGTTGAGGATCTCCTCCCACATACCGGCGGAGGGGAGCCCGATGCGGTAGTCGCGTAGCGGGCTTCCCGAGAAGTTCACGATGCAGGCCAGGGTGTTGCCGGCGTGATCGGTGCGTAGGAACGACAACGTGCTGTTGTCGGCGTCGTTGGCGTCGATCCAGGAGAATCCGGCCGGCTCGTCGTCGAGCACCCACAACCCCGGGTTGTCGGCGTATCCGGCGTTGAGATCGCGTACGCACGCGAGGATGCCGCGGTGGAACTCGCCCTCCCAGCCGTCCAGGTCATCCCAGACGACACCGCGGTCGGCGTCCCATTCGGTGGTCTGGCCGAACTCGAGGCCCTGGAACAGGAGTTTCTTTCCGGGGTGAGCCCACATGTAGGCGTACAGCCCGCGGATACCGGCGGCACGGTCCCATGCGGCACCCGGCATCCGCTCCCACATCGAGCCCTTTCCGTGGACCACCTCGTCGTGGCTCAGCGGCAGGACGAATCGTTCGCTCCAGGCGTACATCATCGAGAAGGTGATCTCGCCGTGGTGGTGCGTCCGGTAGAGGGGGTCCAGCGCCAGGTAGCGCAGGGTGTCGTTCATCCAGCCCATGTTCCACTTCATGGAGAAGCCGAGCCCGCCGGTCCCGGTGGGGGCGGTGACGCCTCCCCACGAGGTCGATTCCTCCGCGATGGTGAGGACCCCGGGATGTGCACGGTGCAGGGTCGCATTGACCTCCTGCAGCAGAGCGATCGCCTCGAGGTTCTCCCGGCCACCGTGCAGATTGGGCTCCCACTGGCCTTCGTCGCGCGAGTAGTCCAGGTAGAGCATCGAGGCGACGGCATCCACGCGCAGCCCGTCGACATGGAACTCCTCGGCCCAGAACAGGGCGTTGGCGACGAGGAAGTTCCGAACCTCGTGTCGGCCGAAGTCGAACACGTACGTGCCCCAGTCCGGTTGCTCGCCCCTCCGTGGATCCGGGTGTTCGTACAGTGGGGTGCCGTCGAAGCGGCCGAGTGACCACTCGTCCTTGGGGAAGTGAGCGGGAACCCAGTCCACCAGCACGCCTATCCCACGCGAGTGGAGGTGGTCGATGACGTAGCGCAGGTCGTCCGGCGATCCGAACCGGCTGGTGGGTGCGTAGTAGGACGACACCTGATAGCCCCACGAGCCACCGAACGGGTGCTCGGCGACGGGCATCAGCTCCACGTGTGTGAAGCCGGTCTCCGCCACGTGGTCGGCCAACTGGTGTGCGAACTCCCTGTAGCCGAGTCCGGGACGCCATGAACCGATGTGCACCTCGAGCACGGCCATCGGCGACCGCGAGTGGTCGCGGGTCGCGCGGGCGGCGATCCACTCGGCGTCGTTCCATTCGTACTCGGAGGTGAACACCCTGGAGGCCGTGGCCGGGGGCACCTCGGTCGCGGAGGCCATCGGATCGGCGTGGTCGACGGTTCCCCCGTCGGCGCCCCGCACGCAGTACTTGTAGTGGGCGCCGTCCCGGACGCCGGGGACGAACAGTTCCCACACCCCGGATGAGCCGATCGACCGCATGGGCAACGCGACGGGATTCCACGCACAGAAGTCGCCCACCACGCTCACACCGCGCGCATTGGGTGCCCACACCGCGAACGAGGTTCCCGTGACGGCCCCGCCGGGGGTGTCGTAGGTGCGGACGTGCGCGCCCAGGACGGTCCACAGCCGCTCGTGCCTGCCCTCACCGATCAGGTGTAGGTCCACGTCGCCGAGCGTCGGCAGGAACCGGTACGCGTCGGCGACGATCCGACTGTGGCCGTCCGGGTACGACACCCGGTAGCGATAGTCGGGGAGGTCGGCATCCGGAAGCGATGCTCCGAACATCCCGTGTCCGAGCGGGGACATGGGCACAGTGCGGCCGTCGACGAGGATCTCCACCGCCACCGCTCCGGGCTGCATCGTGCGGATGACGCTACCGCTGCCGTCCCGGTGCGCGCCGAACACGGAGTGCGGATCGTGATGGGTGCCCGAGCGGAGTCGAGCTAAGGCCTCGTCGGGGAACGGGGCCGGCGCGGGAGTGCCTGCTCCGGCGGCCATGTCGGGCTGAGAGGGTTGCGTCTCGTGGTGCTGTGCCATCGGTGTGCCTCTAATCCACGATGTGCGTGCGGTAGGACAACTCGACCCTACGTGCCGGGTCGCAGGGCGGGACCACGACGATGTGGGCGACCGCCGACCAGGGCTCGAGCCGGACGAAGTTGCTAGATCCCCAGTGGAACTCGGATCCGGTGACCTCGTCGCGGACGCTGAAGCGCGCGTCGGCCGGGTAGCCCATCGCCTCCATGTCGAGCGTCAGCGTGCCCTCCTGCGCGCCCTGCGAGTCGAGGGAGACCACCGTGAGGACGCAGTCCCCGGTGGCCGGGTCCAGCTTGGAGTAGGCGACCATCTGATCGTTGTCCACGGCGTGGAAGCGGAGGGTCCGCAACTGCTGTAGAGCCGGATGGTCGCGGCGGATGCGGTTGAGTGTCCGGATCCATGGCGCGAGCGACTGGCCGGCGTTCTCGGCAGCGGCGAAGTCCCGGGGCCGGAGCTCGTACTTCTCGGAGTCCATGTACTCCTCGCTGCCCGCGGCGACGGGCTGCCACTCATAGAGTTCGAAGCCGGAGTAGACACCCCACGCGGGGGAGAGGGTGGCCGCGAGTGCCGCCCGGATGGCGAACATCGCCGGGCCGCCCCGCTGCAGGGATTCGTGGAGGATGTCCGGGGTGTTGGTGAACATGTTGGGGCGCGCCTCGTCGACATGCTCGAGAAGCTGTTCGCAGAACTCCACGAGCTCGGCCTTGGTGGTCTTCCAGGTGAAGTAGGTGTACGACTGCGAGAAGCCGCGCCGGGCCAGGCCGAAGAGGCGGGCCGGCCGGGTGAAGGCCTCGGACAGGAACAGCACGTCCGGCTCGGTCCGCTTGACCTCGCTGATGAGCCGGTGCCAGAAGTCGCCCGGCTTGGTGTGGGGGTTGTCCACGCGGAAGATGCGGACCCCGAGTGCGGTCCAGTGACGGACGACCCGCAGGACCTCGGCGAAGATGCCCTCGGGATCGAGGTCGAAGTTGATCGGGTAGATGTCCTGGTACTTCTTAGGTGGGTTCTCGGCGTAGGCGATGTGTCCGTCCGGCAGGACCGTGAACCACTCCGGGTGGGCCTGCGCCCACGGATGGTCGGGCGCGCACTGCAGCGCCAGGTCGAGGGCTATCTCGACCCCGCGTTCAGCCGAGTACTCGACGAGGTCACGGAAGTCGTCGATCGTGCCGAGGTCGGGAAGGACGCGATCGTGACCCCCCTCGGAGGAGCCGATCGCCCACGGGGAACCGACATCGTCAGCCTCCGGGGTGAGCGTGTTGTTGCGGCCCTTCCGGTTGACCCTCCCGATCGGATGTATCGGGGGCAGGTACGCCACATCGAAGCCGAGGTCGGCGGCGTGGTCGATGGCCGAACGCGAGGTGCGGAACGTCCCGTGCACGGGACGACCATCCGAGTCGCGACCGCCGGTCGACCGGGGGAAGAACTCGTACCACGAACTGAACTGGGCCGCGCGCCGGTCGACCCACACGCGATGGGTCCGCCCGACCGTGACGAGCTCGCGGACCGGGTCGGTGGCCAGGGCTTCTGCGACCGGCCCGGAGAGAGCGGTCGCGGTGCGGGCGCCCGCGTCTCCGCGGCCCCGCAGATCGGCCGCAGCGCGGGTCAGTAGTCCGGAGTGGTCGGAACGGCCGGCTGCCGTGGCGCGCCCGATCGCGGTGTCGAGGACGCGGGCGCCGACTTCCAGCTCGTTGCCGAGCTCGTCCGCGTCCTGCCCGGCCGCCATCTTCTTGACGATGCCGCTGCGCCAGGTGGCGAAGGGATCGGACCACGCCTCGACGCGGAACGACCACATCCCGGGCGAGTCGGTCAGCAGGAGTGCGTGCATGGTGTCGGGCTCGGTACCGGGCACCATCGTGGTGCGGGTGGCGGCACCGCCCGGACGACGGACGACCACCGTGGCCGACAGCGCGTCGTGGCCCTCGCGCCACACCACGGCCGAGATCGGCAGCACCTCGCCCACAACGGACTTGGAGGGGAACCTCCCGCATGCGACGAGGGGGAGGACCTCGTCGATGGCCAGACGGTCGTTCACGTCGGTGCTCCTCTCGGCTGCTGAACCGCCATGGCGGGCGGCGTTACCCCCTCGACGCTAGCGAAGGCGGGGCGTTCCGGGAGCCGGGTCACCTCCGGTTCATCTGTCGGGGCCGTGTTCCTCGCCACCCCGCTCCCCGATACGGGGTTAGATGGGCGCCGTGAGCACCGTGATCGACATCGACCCAGACCTCGTCCTCGACCTCAGGGACGTCTCGCTACGCCGCGACGGCACGAACCTCGTCGGGCCACTGACCTGGCAGGTGGAGTTGGACGAACGATGGGTGGTGCTGGGGCCCAATGGTGCGGGCAAGACGTCGCTGCTCAAGATCGCCGCCGCGCTCGAGTACCCGAGCACCGGGACCGCCGTGATCCTCGGCGAGCAGCTCGGCCGGACCGAGGTGACCGAGCTCCGTAGCCGCCTGGGGCTGTCCTCGGTCGCGGTCGCCGGCCGCATCCCGGGTGACGAGGTAGTGCAGGATCTGGTGGTCTCCGCCGGTTACGCGGTCCTGGGCCGGTGGCGTGAGCAGTACGACCGTCAGGATTTCGACCGTGCCGCGGACACCCTCGAGTCGATCGGCGCGGAGCACCTCGCGGAGCGGACCTGGGGCACCCTGTCGGAGGGTGAGCGCAAGCGGGTGCTCATCGCCCGCGCGCTGATGACCGACCCGGAACTGCTGCTCCTGGACGAGCCGGGCGCGGGGCTGGACCTGGGCGGCCGCGAGGATCTCGTCGCGCGGCTCGGGGACATGGCGATGGATCCGGACGCGCCCGCGACGGTCCTGGTGACCCATCACGTCGAGGAGATCCCCCCGGGCTTCACCCACGCGATGTTGCTGTCGGAGGGCGAGGTCACGGCGATGGGGCTGATCGACGACGTGATCACCTCGGAGAATCTCAGCCGGGCCTTCTCCCAGTCGATCGTCGTGGACGAGATCGACGGCCGTTATTTCGCGCGCCGCTCCCGCCGTGCCGGCCGGCATCGACGGGCATGACGACCCCGCCCGCGCCGTTCGACCCCGCGGCCGTCCCGATCCGTGAGGCCGCGACGGTCGCCCTGATCAGAGATTCGAGGGTCGGGGGCGGAGTGGAGGTATTCCTGCAGCATCGCGTGCCCACGATGCAGTTCGCCGCGGGTATGTCGGTGTTCCCCGGCGGCGGTGTGGAGCCGCGGGACTACCGCGGTACCCGCGCGTGGCGCGGCCCGGAGGCGCGGTGGTGGGCGAGCCGCTTCGCCATCGGCGAGGAGCGCGCGGCCGCCGCGGTGCGGGGTGTCGCGCGGGAACTGTTCGAGGAGACGGGGGTCCTGCTCGCCGAGCCCGAAACCGAACCCGAGCCCACACCGTCCGATCAGCCGGGCCACGCCGAGCGTCGCGCGCTCGACGCCGGCGAGGGGGACCTGGACGGTCTGCTGGCGCAGCACGGGCTGGTCCTGTCGGCGCATCTGTTGCGCCCGTGGGACCGGTGGACCACGCCGCTCGGCCCACCGCGCCGTTACGACACGCTGTTCTTCGTGGCGGCCCTGCCCGAGGGCGCCGAGCCGGACGCGGTCACGAGCGAGGCGCGGGCCGCCGAGTGGATCCGGGCGGAGGACGCGGCACTGGCGGGCACCCTGGGCCACCTGGGAATGCTCCGTCCGACGCTGCACGTGGTCTCGGACCTGGCCACGGCAGCGAATGTGGCCGAGGTCCTGGAGTGGGCGCGGACGATCGCGCCGGGCGGGAACTAGAGTGCGCTCGTGACCCCGGAGGATCTGGATTTTCTGCGCACCGACGCCGGACGGGCCCTGCTCGACCTCGCCGCCGGGCTCGACTTCTCCCGCGCTCACACGGTCGCCTCGACGGCGGCCGTCCGGCGCGCGGATCCCGAGCACGCGGCCGCGGCGATCGACGTGGTGACCGCGCGGTCGCGCGCCGTCGGCCGCATCCGGGGCGCGGAAAGGATGCTGCTCACTGACGAGGCGGTCCAACAGGCCACCGCCTGGCCCGTGGCGGCGCTGCGTGCGCGCCGCCTCGCCGGTCGCGACGTCCACGACGTGACCTGTTCGGTCGGGGCCGAGCTCGCGGAGTTGGTGCGTACCGCCGGGCGGGTGGTGGGCTCGGATCTGGATCCGGTGCGTGCGCGGATGGCCGCACACAACGTGCCGGACGCGCTGGTCTGTGTGGCCGACGCACTGTGCCCGCCGACGCGGGATGCCGTGGTGGTGGCGGACCCCGCGCGTCGGTCGGGCGGGCGGCGGATCCACGACCCGGCGCAGCTCAGCCCTTCGCTGCCGGCGCTGTTGGTGGCCGTCGCCGAGCGTGATCACGTGATCAAGTGCGCGCCCGGCCTCGACGTCTCGACGCTGGGGCACCGCGGAGCGGTGGAGGTGGTGTCGCTGGACGGGTCCGTGCGCGAGGCGTGTCTGTGGTCGCCGGGTCTGTCCGGCGGGGTGGGCCGTAGGGCCACGGTGGTGCGCACGTCGCCGGTCGACGCGCCGGGTCCGTGGGGTGCGCCGTGGATGAACGCGGACGGGGTCGCGGTCCACGTGGAGGAGGTGACCGATGGGGACGACGACGACGTCGACGCCTCCGGGGAACCGGACCGGTTCATCGTGGATCCGGACGGGGCCGTGGTCCGGGCGGGGCTGGTGCGGCACTGGGCCCGCCGACACGGGCTCCGGCAGTTGGACGCCCGGATCGCGCATCTGACCGGTCCGCGGATCCCGGGCGGGTACTCGGGCTTCGAGGTTCTCGACCGCTGCCGACTCGACCGCAAGGAGCTGCGCCGCGTCCTGCGCGAACGGGACTGCGGGTCGCTGGAGATCCTCGTCCGGGGAGTCGACGTGGACCCCGACACGCTGCGCCGCTCGCTCGCGCTGAAGGGGTCCCGGCCGCTGGCGCTCGTGGTGACACGCATCGAGCGGTCGGCGGTGGTCTTCGTGTGCGGACCGCGCACCCGCGCCGCGGACTAGTCGAAGACGTAGACCGCGCCGAGCCCGGTGGTCAGCATGATGCGGCCGTCGGAATCGATGCTCAGCCCGGACACCGGGCCGCCGGCCGCCGGCACCTCGATGCGGTGCAGGGTCTCGCCGCTGCCACCGTCGAGGAGATGCACGGCGATTCCGGGCACGCCGTCGGCCCCGTCGGTGCGCACCGCGACCAGCACCCTGCCGTCCTCGGTCGCCGCCGGGTTGGTCAGCTGCTGCAGATCGTCGCGCCGCCAGAGTTCCCGGCCGGAGCCGTCTTCCCCGTGGATGGCCACGACGGGTGACGGGCCGGCGTCGTCGTCGTGGTCGTCGTCGGTTCCCTTCCACATCGTCGTCGTGCGGCCTCCGGTGACCAGGGTCCCGTCCGGCAGCAGGGCCGGGGGCAGGTCCGGGCGGTAACCCACCGGTACCGACCACAACCGCGAGCCGTCGACGGCGGAGTAGGCGGCGAGGTCACCGTCGCGCGAGTGCACGTAGACCTCGCTCCGATCGTTCGACAGCACCGTCGGCACACCGAGGCGGCCGTCCGTCAGCGGCGCGCGCCAGAGCACCTCGAGGGCGCCGTCGACCGCGGCGGAGTCATCCGCGTTGTAGCGGAAGGCCACCAGTTCCGGTTCGTCGGCGGCGGGGGTCCACACGGTGACGTACGCGGTGGCCGACGAGGTGTCCACGGCGGCAGGGCCCGGCACGGGGCAGCCGCGTTCGCCGATGCCGCACCACGGCAGTCCGTAGCCGCGATCATCGGTGCCGATCCGGCCCGCCAACCGCAGGTCGGGCGAGGCGTCCAGTCCCGTGTGTGCGTTGACGACCTTCGTGGCCCCCTGATGGGTGATCACCAGCAGGTGACGGTTGTCCAGCAACGTCACGGTGGTCGGCGTACCCCGGGTGGGCAGGAACCAGCGGTTCTCACCCTCCGACGCGACCGCGCCCACCCCGCCGAACATGGGCACGAACAACGACCCGCGGCCGTCGACGGTCGCCGTGATCCGCGGCCCGTCGGTGGGCAACCGCGTGCACCACCGCTTGCGGCCGTCGTCGGCGGAGAGGGAGAACAGATTACAGCCGCGCTCGGAGATCGTGGCCTGGAACGACGAGCCGATGCCGTCGGAGGAGGCGACGCCGATCGCCGGGGCGCCCAACGTGCGGGACCACAGCAACTCCGGGGCCTGCGACACGGAGGCGTGGGCCCGGCCCGAGTTGGGCGGGCCGCCTGTCACCGACGACCAGCTGGCGGCCTGCGGCAGGCGCGCATCGCCGCTCTCGGTGTGGGAGGTGCAGCCGGCGAGAAACGCCACCGCGAGAGCGGCGACGCCCAGTGCCCGCGCGACGCGCGGTGTCGTTGCCGGTCCCACAGATCCCCCCTCGTCCGCACTCCCGTGGTGAGAGTCACCGAATGAGACTAGTCGGCACCCCGGCACCCGCTGTGACGGACGCTCCGACGGAGGTGCCGACCGCGGGGGGAATCGGCGCGATCGGACCGCAGCCGGGCGGGCCCGCCATTACGGTGGCCGACATCACGACCGTCCCGACGAGAGGCTAACCACCCGCGATGACTGCTGATTCCGGACTTGATACCGCTCTGAGCCCGCTGGGTTTCCTCGAGAAGGCGGCCAGGGTGGTGCCCCACGCGATCGCGGTGGTGGACGGCCCCCGGCGCCAGACGTACGCCGAGTTCGCGGAACGGGCCACACGGATGGCCTCGTTGTTGAAGATGCGCGGCGTCGCGCGGGGCGACCGGGTCGGTGTGCTCGCGCCGAACTCGGCGGAGGCGCTGCTGGCGCAGTTCGGTGTCCCGCTCGCCGGTGGCGCGGTGGTCGCGCTCAACACCCGGCTCGCGCCCGCGGAGATCGCCTACATCGTCGACCACGCGGGCATCGAGGTCCTGATCGCCGACGCCGAACTGCTCGCGGGGCTCGGGGACGAGGTGCCCGAGCAGTTGCGCCTCATCCTCATCGCGCCCGACGCCGACGGTACCCAGCCCGACCCGGCCCGCTTCGGGCCCGTGGCCGAGGCGCTCGAGGAGGCGTTGGAGCTGGCCTCGCCGCGGGCCGTGCCCTGGACCGTCGACGACGAGGACTCGGTCATCGCCGTCAACTACACGTCCGGGACCACGGGCCGCCCCAAGGGCGTCATGTACACCCACCGCGGTGCCTACCTCAACGCACTGGGCGAGATCGTCACCCAGAAGCTCGACGCCGAGTCGCGCTACCTGTGGACACTGCCGATGTTCCACTGCAACGGGTGGTGCACCACGTGGGCGCTCACGGGCGCGCTCGGCACCCATGTGTGCCTGCGGGCGGTCCGCGGCGAGGACATCTGGCGGCTGTTCGACTCCGAGGGCGTCAACAGGCTCGCCGGCGCCCCGGCGGTGCTGTCCACGATCGCCGACGACCCGGCGGCCCGGCCCGTGGAGGGCATCAGCATGGTGACCGCCGGCGCCCCGCCGTCACCGACCATCCTGCGGCGGTTCGAGGACCTGCGTATCGACGTGACGCAGGTCTACGGCCTCACCGAGACCTACGGGCCGTTCACGGTGTGCACCCCCCAGCCCGACTGGGCTGACCTCGAGCCGGATGCGCGGGCTGCGCTCAAGTCCCGCCAGGGCGTGGCGATGATCCACGCCGACACCGTGCGCGTGGTCGAACGGACCTCCCCGGGTGAGACGACCCTGGTCGACGTGCCCGCGGACGGAGTCACGATGGGCGAGGTGGTCATGACCGGCAACGGCGTCATGAAGGGGTATTTCCAGGACCCCGACGCCACCGCCACCGCGTTCGCCGGCGGATGGTTCCACTCCGGGGACCTCGGCGTGATGCACCCGGACGGCTACGTCCAGCTCCTCGACCGGGCCAAGGACGTCGTGGTCTCTGGCGGCGAGAACATCTCGACGATCGAGGTCGAACAGGCGATCGCCTCACACCCGGACGTCGTGGATTGTGCGGTCGTCTCGATGCCCGACGAGAAGTGGGGGGAGCGGCCCAAGGCGTACGTCGTGGTGCGGCCCGGTTCCGAGCTCGACGAGGCGGGTCTGATCGAGCACTGCCGGACCAGGATCGCGCGGTACAAGGTGCCCGGGGCGGTGGAGCTCACCGAGGCGTTGCCGCGGACCTCGACGGGCAAGGTCCGAAAGAACGAACTGCGAGACGCCGCCTGGTCGGGCTGGGAGAAGCGCATCAACTGACGGCCCCGACACACCCTCTGCGGGCAGGGTGACGTTATTCTGTGTCGCAGGACCATAATCCGGTGTATTCCGCCGCACCTGACGGACCACACCCAGCCCCGACTCGCAGGAGGTCGACGCAGGCCCATGACGAACATCGTCGTACTGATCAAGCAGGTTCCCGATACGTACTCCGAGCGCAAGCTCTCCGATGGGGACTTCACCCTGGACCGCGAGGCCGCCGACGCGGTTCTGGACGAGATCAACGAGAAGGCCGTCGAGCAGGCTCTCCAGATCAAGGAGGCCGACGGTGGCGAGGTCACCGTCCTGTGTGCCGGTCCGGACCGCGCCACCGAGGCGATCCGCAAGGCGCTGTCGATGGGTGCCGACAAGGCCGTCCACCTCAACGACGAGGCGCTGCACGGCTCCGACGTCGTCCAGACCTCGTGGGCTCTCGCCAACGTCCTGGGCACCATCGAGGGCACCGAACTGGTGGTCTGCGGTAACGAGGCCACCGACGGCCGTATGGGCGCGCTCCCGGCCATCCTCGCCGAGTACCTCGGACTGCCGCACCTGACCCACATGCGGACCCTCGAGGTCTCCGGTGGCGTCGCCAAGGGCGAGCGCGAGACCGATGAGGGCGTCTTCGAGGTCGAGGCACAGCTGCCCTGCGTCGTGTCCGTCGGCGAGAAGATCAACGAGCCGCGCTTCCCGTCGTTCAAGGGGATCATGGCGGCCAAGAAGAAGCCGGTCGAGACCCTGACCCTGGCCGACACCAACGTCGAGGCCGGGCAGGTCGGCAAAGACAACGCCGCCTCCACCGTTACCGCTTCGACCCCCAAGCCGCCGCGCACCGCGGGCGAGAAGGTCACCGACGAGGGCGAGGGCGGCAACGACGTCGCCAAGTACCTCGTCGCGCAGAAGCTCATCTGACCCGAGCTCAACCGACCGACTCATCCCAGACTTTTCAAGGAGAATCCACCATGGCTGAAGTCCTCGTCGCGGTCGAGCATGTCGACGGCGAACTCAAGAAGGTCACCCTCGAGCTGCTGACCGCCGCCCGCGCGCTCGGCGAGCCGTCCGCTGTCGTGTTCGGTGAGTCCGGCTCCGCTGCCGCTCTCACCGACGCCCTCAAGGAGGCCGGCGCGGAGAAGATCTACGTCGCCGAGGGCGATGCGGTCCAGAACTTCCTCGTCACCCCGAAGGTCGACGTCCTGGCCGGTCTGGCCGAACAGGGCGCCGCCGCAGTGCTGCTCGCCGCCACGTTCGAGGGCAAGGAGGTCGCCGGACGACTGGCGGCCCGTACCGGCTCCGGCATCCTCGGCGACGTCGTCGAGATCCGTGAGGACGGCTCCGCCGTCCACTCGATCTTCGGTGGCGCGTACACCGTCGAGGCGACCGTCTCCGGCGACACCCCCGTCTACACCGTGCGCCCGGGCTCCGTCGAGGCCACCCCGGCCGCCGGGGCCGGCGAGGTCGTCGAGGTCCAGGTCCCGGAGCCCGAGAACGCCGCCAAGGTGATCTCGAGCAACCCGATCGTCGGCGGCGACCGCCCCGAGCTCACCGAGGCCACCGTCGTGGTCGCCGGTGGCCGTGGCGTCGGTTCGGCAGAGAAGTTCGAAGAGGTCGTCGAGCCGCTCGCCGATTCTCTCAAGGGTGCCGTCGGCGCGTCGCGTGCCGCGGTCGACTCGGGCTACTACCCGGGCCAGTTCCAGGTCGGTCAGACCGGTAAGACGGTCTCGCCGCAGCTGTACATCGCCCTGGGCATCTCCGGCGCCATCCAGCACCGCGCCGGTATGCAGACCTCCAAGACGATCGTCGCCGTCAACAAGGACGAAGAGGCCCCGATCTTCGAGATCGCGGACTACGGCATCGTGGGCGACCTGTTCAACGTCGCCCCGCAGCTCACCGAGGCCATCAACGCCCGCAAGTGAGCCGCGTCTGAGCACTGACGCTCCGGCGTCGACGTGCTCCCACTGAACCCCGACACCCCTGCGGTGCCGGGGTTCAGTGCGTTCGGGCGTATCCTTGCCTGCGATATGCGCACCACCCGTCCCGTCCACTATCTGGACCACGCCGCGACCACCCCGATGCGACCGGCGGCCGTCGCCGCCTACACCGAGGCCGCCTCGACCGTGGGCAACGCCTCGTCGCTCCACGGTTCCGGTCGGCGCGCGCGACGGCGCGTCGAGGAAGCCCGGGAACTGCTTGCGCACCACCTGGGTTGCCGACCCTCTGAGGTGGTGTTCACCTCCGGCGGGACCGAGGCCGACAACCTGGCCGTCATCGGTCTGGCGACAGCCTCGTCCGGTGACGTGGTGGCCGTCGGCGCCGCCGAGCACCACTCGGTCCTCGATGCCGCGGAACACCTGACCACCGGGCGCGGCGGGCGCAAAGACGTCCGTGTCCTGCCCGTCGACTCGCGCGGTGTGGTGCTGGCGGGGACCGTGCGCGACCTCGCGGGCGAGGTCGGGCCCCGGCTCGCACTGGTCGCGACGATGCTGGCCAACAACGAGATCGGCAGCATCACCGACGTGGCGGCGGTCGCCGGGCCCGCGCGCGCCGTGGGCGCGTCGGTCCACACCGACGCGGTGCAGGCGGTCGGACACGTTCCCGTGGACTTCGAGGCGCTCGGAGTGACCTCGATGAGTCTGTCCGCGCACAAGTTCGGCGGCCCGCTGGGCGTCGGCGCACTGTTGCTCGACCGCGGCGCGGAGATCGAGCCCATCGGATTCGGCGGGGGACAGGAACGGGACCTGCGTTCCGGCTCCGTCGATGTGCCCGGGGTCGTGGCCATGGCGGCGGCGCTCGACGAGGCGGCCCGGGAGATGGAATCCGAGGCCCGGCGACTGTCCGGCCTACGTGACCGGCTCATGGAGGGCGTCCGCGCCACCGTCCCCGGGGTCATCGCCAACGGCGGGGAAGACCGACTCCCGGGGATCGCGAATCTCACCTTCCCCGGATGCTCCGGGGAGTCGCTGATCCTGCTGCTGGATGCCGCCGGGATCGAGTGCTCGACGGGCTCGGCCTGCACGGCCGGTGTCGCCGAGCCCAGTCACGTCCTGCTGGCCGCCGGGGCCGACGAGGCGGCAGCGCGCAGCAGCCTACGGCTGAGCTTGGGATACACCACCACGGAGGCTGACGTGGACGCCACGATCGCCGCCCTCGGGCCGGCGGCCGAGCGGGCCCGCGTCGCCGGACTCGGGCTGTCCCGCGCAGGGGCGGGGGCGTCATGAGGGTTCTCGCCGCGATGAGCGGCGGAGTGGACTCCGCGGTGGCGGCCGCGAGAGCGGTCGCCGCCGGACACGACGTGGTGGGCGTGCACCTGGCGCTCAGCGCCGACCCGGCCACCCTGCGGACCGGTTCCCGCGGCTGCTGTTCCCGGGAGGACGCCGGTGACGCCCGACGCGTAGCCGACCTGCTGGGCATCCCGTTCTACGTCTGGGACTTCGCCGAGCGATTCCGCGCGGACGTGATCGACGACTTCGTCGACTCCTACGCCCGAGGGGAGACCCCCAACCCGTGCCTGCGCTGCAACGAGCGCATCAAGTTCGAAGCCCTGCTGGAGCGGGGAATGGCGCTGGGCTTCGACGCGGTAGCCACCGGCCACTACGCGCGGCTCTCGCACGAGGAACTCGCGGACGGTTCGACCCGGCCGGTCCTGCGTCGCGCGATCGACGAGGCGAAGGACCAGTCCTACGTTCTGGGCGTCCTCACGCCACGACAGCTGGCCCACTCGATGTTCCCCCTCGGGGACACCCACAAGTCCGAGATCCGGGCGGAGGCGGACGCGGCCGGCCTGCCGGTGGCGTCCAAGCCGGACAGTCACGACATCTGCTTCATCCCCTCCGGGGACACGCAGGCCTTCCTCGGCGCCCACATCGGACTGCGGCCGGGCGCCGTGGTGGACGCGGACTCCGGCGATGAACTCGGCCGGCACGACGGCGTCCACGGCTTCACCATCGGCCAGCGCAAGGGACTCGGACTGCCGGGCCCCGCGCCGGACGGACGCCCCCGGTACGTGACGGCGATCGACGCGGACAGCGGGACCGTCACCGTCGGCGGAGCCGATCATCTGCTCTCGGCAGCGATGACCGCCACCTCGCCGTACTGGTTGGTCGACGACGATATCCGGGAGACCGACTGTCGGATCCAGATCCGGGCACACGGTGAGGCGACCCCGGGCCACGTCCGGCGCGTCGGCGAAGGTCCGGACGCCCGCCTCGAGATCACCCTCGACGAGCCGGTGCGTGGCGTGGCGCCCGGCCAGGCCGCCGTGCTCTACCGCCCCGAGCCGGAGGGCGACCGCGTCCTGGGTAGCGGGACGATCTCGGTCGCGCGCCCGGCGGCGGGGGCTCCGTGAGCACGGTGGCCCCGGTGGCCCCGGCCCACACCGGCCCCGGCCCGATGCCGGGCAGCGACCCCCGGGAAGCCGCCCGGATCGTGATGGGCGAATGTCCCGGCCTGCCCTTCCTGCCCGAGTTGCCCGGGCGCGGGCCGGGCGCCGACCTGGCCGGCCGCTCACTCGCGATGCTGGCGGACCTGCCGGTCGACATCTCGCCGCGTGGCTGGCGGCTGGCGCAGTCACGGGGACGGCTGGCGCGCGTCGCCGCGGACCTGGTGGATCGTGACGGCGACGCCCTCGAGGAAGCCGACGAGCTGGCCCGCGACCCTGAATCCGAGCCCCTTGCCGCAGAACGGCGGCTCCAGGTCCGGGTGGTGGGTCCCTGGACGCTCGCGGCGGGCCTCGAGTTACCGGGCGGTCTACCGGTGTTGACCGACCGCGGGGCGAGGCGGGACCTGGCGGCCTCGCTCGCGGAGGGCTCCGCGGCGTGGGCGGCTCGGCTCGCGGGACGGATGCGCGCGGGGGCCCGAATCGTGCTGGACGAACCGATGCTCTGGCGGGTCGCGGCAGGGACGGTTCCCGCCCCGAGCCACTTCGATCCGATTCCGCCCGTGCCCGTCGAGCAACTCGCGCTGGCGTTGTGTCGATTCGCGGACGCGCTGAGGGCCGCCGGGGCGGACGAGGTCCTGTTGCGGGTACCCACCACGTCCGGGCCCGAGGCGCCGGCCCTGTTCACCGCCTTCGCCGAGACACCTCGCGGCGAGACCCCGCTCGACGGTCTGTGTCTCGATGCTGCGCCCCTCTATGCGGCGCGTTCACACGACGCCCTCGACGCGGCGGGGACGGTGCTCGGCGACGGACGCATCCTGCAACTGGAGGGCGCCGCGGGAGTCGGTCGGCCG
Organism: Dietzia sp. NPDC055343; assembly: GCF_053645265.1. Classification (NCBI taxonomy): domain Bacteria; kingdom Bacillati; phylum Actinomycetota; class Actinomycetes; order Mycobacteriales; family Dietziaceae; genus Dietzia; species Dietzia sp. NPDC055343. Next base: position 43,716 of record NZ_JBSHMJ010000019.1, read on the forward strand.
ATCGCCGACCGGGCCGCGGCCGAACAGGCGGCGAACGCTCTTCTCGGTCTGCTCGACCGACTGGCCGCGCCCCGGTACGAGAGCCTGGCGAGGCTCGTGCTCACACCGACCGAAGGCCAGGTGGCCCGGGATTCGAGCGCCACCACCCGTGCCCTGGCCGGCGTCCGTCAGATGGCCGAGATCGCTCCGCACATCGCCGAGTAGCGTCCGAGGGCGGGCACGGCCGCGATATCAGACCGCGGCCAGCGGCCATGCGATGTTGACTCCCGAGGCGTCCTTGCCGGTTCGCTCGAGGTAGGCGGCGAAGTCCCGCTGCCGTTCCTCGTGCCATCGGGCCTGCTGCTCGTTGACCTCTCGCCAGTCCGTACCGGCGAGATCCGGGAGTGCGCCGAGCAGTTTCCACGCGAGCCTTGCTGCGGCCAGCGCGTCGGCGGACGCCTCATGCGCGTTCTCCAGGCGTACACCGTGGATCTCGCAGACCGCTTCCAGCGTGCGCTTGCCCTTGCGATACGGGTCGGTCGCCCGGTCCACCACGAACGGGTCGAGGACAGGCCCGAGGATCTCGAAGGTGGGGTCCCAGCGGCGCAGGATGGTCAGATCGAAACACGCGTTGAAGGCCACCAGGGTCCGGCCCTCGCGCCAGCCGCGGCGGATGCCGGCCACCGTCTCGGCGATCACGTCGGCATGCAGGCGGCCGTTTGCCCGCGCGTGTTCGGTGGTGATCCCGTGGACCGCCGTGGCACCCTCGGGAATCTCCACACCCGGGTCCGCGAGCCAGGTGCGTTCGTGTTTACGGGCACCGTCGATGGCCAGTAATGCCGACGTGACCACATGTGCTGTCCGGGGGTCGGGACCGGTGGTCTCGAGGTCGAACGCCAGCAGACGGGTGCGGTCGATGGTGCCGGGGGCCTGGATATCGTTTGTCATGGTCATACCGTAGGGCAGCACTCCGACAATCCGGTTGCGGGCGGGACTAACCTGTCCACGTGAGCGAACCCGTCGATATCAGTGAGCCCGCCGGCACCGGGGACATCCCGCCCGAGGTGCGGCATTCGTGGAACGAGCTTGCAGAAACCGTCCGCGATCATCAGTTCCGGTACTACGTCAAGGACGCGCCGATCGTCTCCGATGCGGAGTTCGACAAGCTGTTCGTGCGACTGCAGGAGCTCGAGGAGCGCCACCCGGGACTGCGGGGTGCGGACTCGCCCACGCAGCTCGTCGGTGGTGGCTTCTCCACGGACTTCGCACCGGTCGAGCACCTCGAGCGGATGACGAGTCTGGACAACGTGTTCTCCGAGGACGAGCTCCGTGACTGGATCGCCTCCGCAGTTGAGCAGGCCAACGTCGCCGAGGACGCGTTGCCGTTCCTCTGCGAGGTCAAGATCGACGGCGTCGCGCTGGACCTCGTCTACCGCGAGGGCAAGCTCGTCAGCGCCGCCACCAGAGGGGACGGCCGCACCGGCGAGGACGTAACGCTCAACGCGCGGACGATCGACGACATCCCGGTGGCCCTGACCGCGACTCAGGACCGGCCGGTGCCCGCCCTGCTCGAGGTCAGGGGGGAGGTGTTCTTCCGCCTGGAGGACTTCTCCGACCTCAATGCCGGGCTCGTCGCGGAGGGCAAGGCCCCGTTCGCCAACCCCCGGAACAGCGCAGCGGGATCGCTGCGGCAGAAGAACCCGGCGATCACGGCCCGGCGCCGCCTCCGGATGTACTGCCACGGGCTGGGCGCGGTGGAGGGCGCGACCTTCGACAGCCTTCACGATGTCTATCTCGCCCTCGCCGACTGGGGACTGCCCGTCTCGCCCTACACCGCGCCGGCCACCGGAACAGATGCCGTCCTCGAGCGGGTCCGGTACTGGGGAGAGCACCGCGGCGATCCAGAGCACGAGATCGACGGACTCGTGGTGAAGATCGACGACAGGGCGGTCCAGCGGCGCCTCGGCCAGACCTCACGTGCGCCGAGATGGGCGATCGCGTTCAAGTACCCGCCGGAAGAGGTCATGACCCGACTGCTCGACATCCGGGTCTCGGTGGGGCGGACCGGGCGCGTGACCCCGTTCGCGTACATGGAGCCGGTGCTCGTCGCCGGGTCGACGGTGTCGCTGGCCACTCTGCACAACCAGACCGAGGTGATCCGGAAGGGCGTCCTCATCGGGGACACGGTGGTCATACGCAAGGCGGGCGACGTGATTCCGGAGGTGCTGGGGCCCGTCGTGGATCGACGGGACGGGAGTGAGCGCGAGTTCGTCTTCCCCGAACGGTGCCCCGAATGCGATACCGTGCTGGCGCCGGCCAGGGAAGGCGATGCCGACTGGAGGTGTCCTAACCAGCGATCTTGTCCTGCGCAATTGCGCGAGCGACTGTTCTACCTGGCCTCCCGCAACGCCCTGGACATCGAAGCGCTCGGGTACGAGGGTGCATCGGATCTTCTCTCCAGTGGGGTGCTGGAGAACGAGGCCACACTCTTCGACCTCACCGAGGCGGACCTGCTCCGGACTGATCTCTACACCCGTACCGACAAGGCAACCAAGAAGCAGATCGAGGGTGGTGCCGAACCCCAACGGACAGTCCTCACCGAGAACGGCCGCAAGTTGCTGGCCAACCTCGCCACCGCCAAGCAGCGCCCACTGTGGCGCGTGCTTGTCGCGTTGTCGATCCGGCACGTCGGCCCGACCGCGGCCAGGGCGCTCGCGACGCGTTTCGGCACCATGGAGGCCATCCGCGCGGCGAGCCAGGAGGAGTTGGCGGAGACGGACGGGGTAGGCGGCACCATCGCCACATCGGTGGTCGAGTGGTTCGACGTCGACTGGCACAGGGAGATCGTCGACCGGTGGGCGGCAGCCGGGGTCTCGATGGCGGACGAACGGGACGAGTCGATCCCGCGCACGCTGGAGGGGCTGACGATCGTCGCGACCGGATCGCTCGAGGGCTTCACCCGGGACGGGATCAAGGAGGCGATCATCTCCCGCGGAGGCAAGGCGTCGGGCTCGGTGTCCAGGAAGACCGACTATGTGGTGGTGGGGGACAACCCCGGATCGAAGGCCGCAAAGGCAGAGGAACTCGGACTGACGATCCTCGACGAGGCCGGGTTCGTCGAGCTTCTCGCAAGCGGCCCCGCCCCCGACGGCGCCGCGGAGGATTCGGCCGGGTGACGCCGGCGACGCCCCTGCTCCAGTTTCCCTGGCCGCTCGTGTTCGGGGCCGCGGTTGGTCTGGTGTTCGCGGTCGGCATCAGTTTCTGGAGTCTCCGGAGCAGGGGAGCGCCGGGCATCGTCGCGCTCGTAGCCACAGCACTGACGGGTGCGTCGGCCGGTGCGTTCCTTACGCTGCTGTGGCTCTGGATGGTCCCTATGTCCAGACCCGCGGCCTGCCTCTATTCGTGCGCGGAGATGCAGTTCCTGTCGAACGAGCAGTTCCGGCAGATGATGATCATGATCGATCTGGCGTGGATCCTGCCGGTGGCAGCCCTGTTTTTCGCGGCGATCGCCGCCTGGGCGAGGAAACTGGGCTGACAGTTCTCGTCAGCCCGCCAGGAGGGTCCGCAGGATCCCGGTGAGGTACCCCAGCCTGGCGATCTCGGACGGCCGGAACGAGGGACCGCCCGGCCGGCCCACCACCAGCACCTGACCCGCCGGGAGCGGGGCCGCCGCGAGCGCGGTGTCCATGGCCACCCAGCTCGCCGGCGTGTCGTCGTCGTCTTCCAGTGCGACGGCTCGCTCCAGGCCGCACAGCGCCGCGACCCTGCCGCCCTCCCACATGGGGGCGGATTCGCCGCGCGCGACCAGCTGGCAGGCCTCGCCCGTGACGTCCACCACCAGCGCCCACCCGACCCGCAATGCCGCCGGCAACTCGTCGGCGAGCAACTGTGCGGCGCCCGCACCCGCGCCGGCGACCGCGTCGACCAGTTCGAGCTCTCGGTGCGCGTCGAGGATCCCGCCGAACGGACGTAGGGAGTCGACCAGCACGCCGTCGAGCCGTTCGGCCGCGGTGATGAGTGTGTCCGGGAAGGTCCCGTGGGGTACGTGCACCACGATGTCGTCCACCGCCACCCCGTCGAATCGGTCCACGACGTCCAGGCTGATGATGTCCGCGCCCGCGGTTCCCAGTGCCACGGCGAGCGATCCGAGGCTCCCCGGTCGGTCGGGAAGCAGGACGCGGAGCAGATAAGACATGACGCCATTGTGCCGCACCGATCCGGGCTGACTAGGCTGGGCCGGTACCGACCACGTCACGGAAAGGGGCAGGCACGTGACCTCGATCTCACGCGGAGACGTCGCGCATCTGGCCAGGCTCTCCCGCCTGGATCTGAGCGACGCCGAGCTGGACTCGTACGCGCAGCAGCTCACCGACATCCTCGTCCACGTGCAGACGGTGTCCGAGGTCGCCGCGGACGACGTCCCGGCGATGAGCCATCCCACCGCGATCAGCAATGTGTACCGCGAGGACGTCGTCGCGCCCGGATTGACCCCGGAACAGGCGCTCGACCAGGCCCCCGAATCCGACCAGCAGCGCTTCGAGGTTCCGCAGATCCTGGGAGAGGACGCATGACCGACCTGACCACCGCCACGGCCGCCGAGCTCGCCGGACGGATCGCCGCCCGCGAGGTCTCCTCGGAAGAGGTCACCCGGGCACACCTGGACCGGATCGCCGAGGTCGACGGCGAGATCAACGCCTACCTCCATGTGGGCGCCGACGCGGCACTCGAGGCCGCGCGCGCCGTCGACGCCAGGCTGGCGTCCGGCGAGGAGCTCGGACCGCTGGCCGGCGTTCCCGTCGCCCTCAAGGACGTGTTCACCACCACCGACGCGCCGACCACGTGCGCCTCGAAGATGCTCGAGGGCTACATGTCGCCCTACGACGCGACGGTGACCACCCGACTGCGCGCCGCTGGTATCCCGATCCTCGGCAAGACCAACCTCGACGAGTTCGCGATGGGGTCCTCCACCGAGAACTCGGCGTACGGGCCGACCCGCAACCCGTGGGACCACACCCGTACGCCCGGCGGTTCCGGCGGCGGCTCGGCGGCGGCGCTGTCCTCCAACCAGGCACCGCTGGCCGTGGGCACCGACACCGGCGGCTCCATCCGTCAGCCTGCCGCGCTCACGGCGACCGTCGGGGTCAAGCCCACGTACGGCACGGTCTCGCGGCACGGCCTGGTGGCATCGGCCTCGTCGCTCGACCAGGGCGGGCCCTGCGCCCGGACCGTCGAGGACGCGGCCCTGCTGCACCAGGTGATCGCTGGCCACGACCCCGGCGATTCGACGAGCCTGGACGTGGCCATCCCGGACATGGTGGCGGCCGCCCGTGAAGGCGCGCGCGGTGACCTGAAGGGTGTCCGCGTGGGCGTGGTCCGCGAACTCTCCGGCGACGGCTACCAGGCCGGTGTGGAGGCGTCCTTCCAGGCCGCGGTCGAGACCCTCCGAGGTCTGGGCGCCGAGGTCGTGGAGGTCTCGTGCCCGAACTTCCAGTACGCCCTGCCGGCGTACTACCTCATCCTCCCGTCCGAGGTGTCGAGCAACCTGGCCCGCTTCGACGCCATGCGTTACGGCCTGCGTACCGGTGAGGGATCCGCCGATCAGGTGATGGCGGCGAGCCGCGCCGCCGGGCTGGGCCCCGAAGTCAAACGCCGGATCATGCTGGGCACCTACGCCCTGTCGGCCGGTTACTACGACGCCTTCTACGGCCAGGCGCAGAAGATCCGCACGCTCATCGCGCGCGATTTCGACGGCGCCTACGAGAAGGTCGACGTCCTGGTCTCGCCCACCACGCCCACCACTGCGTTCCCGCTGGGGGACAAGGTGGAGGACCCGGTCGCGATGTACCAGTTCGACCTGTGCACGCTTCCGCTCAACCTCGCCGGCCACTGTGGGATGTCCGTGCCGAGCGGCCTCGTCGACGGGCTGCCGGTGGGTATGCAGATCATGGCCCCGGCCCTGGCCGACGAGCGCCTGTACCGGGTCGGCGCGGCGTTCGAGGCCGCGAGGGGCGCGATCGCGTGACCGTGGTCCCCGAGCGGGACGCGTGGAAGGCTCTCGCGGCCCTGGTCATCGGGTTCTTCATGATCCTGGTGGACCAGACGATCGTCGCGGTGGCCACCGAGGCGTTTGTCACCCAGCTGGGTGCCACCACCAACCAGGTCATCTGGGTCACCAGCGCCTACCTGCTGGCCTACGTGGTACCGCTGCTTTTCACCGGACGGCTCGGCGACCAGATCGGGCCCCGCACGGTGGCGATCGCCGGCCTGGTGGTCTTCACCGGTGCCTCGCTGTGGTGTGGGCTCGCACCGAACATAGAGACCCTCATCGTGGCCAGGGTGTTCCAGGGCGTCGGGGCCGCGTTGCTGACGCCGCAGTCGTTGAGTGTCATCACGCGCGTGTTCGCGCCGTCGCGGCGCGGCGCCGCGATGGGCGCCTGGGGCGCCGTGGCCGGCATCGCCTCGGTGGTCGGGCCTGTCGCCGGTGGCGTGCTCATCGACGCCCTCGACTGGCGATGGATCTTCTTCGTCAACATCCCCTTCGGGATCATCGCCGTGGTGTTGGTCTGGCTGTGGGTGCCCGAGATGGAGACCCGCGGCCACTCCTATGACATCCCGGGCATCCTGCTGTCGGCCGTCGGGATGTTCTGGCTCGTGTACGGCATCCAGCAGGGCGAGTCTCACGGCTGGGGTGCCACCACCATCTCGCTCGTCGTGGCGGGGGTGCTCGCTGTCGCCGCGTTCCTGTGGTGGCAATCGCGCGTCCGGACCGAACCCCTGGTCCCGCTGCGGCTGTTCCGCGACCGCAACTTCTCGATCGGGAATTTCGGCGTATCGACGATCGGGTTCGTCACCGCCGGCACCATGGTCCCGCTGATGTTCTATCTGCAGGGGGTCAAGGGGCTCAGCCCGACGAGCGCCGGACTCATGCTGCTGCCCATGGCGATCATCGCCGGCATCCTGGCTCCGCTGGTTGGCCGCCTCGCGGACCGACTCGACCCCAGGATCTTCACCGGCATCGGCTACTTCTCGTACGCGGTGTCGCTGTTCTGGCTGGCGCTCGTCATGGATTCCCACACGTCGATCCCGGTGCTGCTCGGCCCGATCGCACTGATGGGGGTGGCCAACGGGTGTGTGTGGGCGCCCACCTCGTCGACCGCGATGCGCCAGTTGGAACTGGCGTCGGCGGGCGCAGGGTCGGGTGTGTACAACACCACGCGCCAGGTGGGCGCGGTCCTCGGCTCCGCGGCGATCGGTGCGTTGATGCAAGCGCGTCTCGTGGCGCACGGGGATGTCGGTCAGGCCGTGGCGGACGCGATGTTCCTCCCCGCTGTGGTGGTCCTGCTCGGCGGCCTGGCCACGATGGCGTTCCGTACCGGTGAACAGCCGGTGAGCACGGCGCGCTGACCTCGTCTCGCACCTAGACTGCGGGAGAACCGAGAGGAGCTCCACGTGCGTATAGGCGTGCTGACCGCCGGTGGCGACTGCCCCGGACTCAACGCGGTCATCCGGGCGCTGGTCCGGACCGCCCATTCCGAATACGACTCGCCGGTCCTGGGCTTCCAGGACGGGTGGTCCGGGTTGGTGCACGACCGTGCGGTACCGCTGTTCGACGACGAGGGGATCGACCGCATCCTGCTTCGCGGCGGCACCATCCTCGGCACAGGCCGTCTCAATCCGGACACCCTCAGGTCCAGCCTGCCGGAGATCCGGCAGACGCTGGACAGGCACGCGATCGACGCACTGGTCGCGATCGGCGGCGACGGGACGCTCAAGGCCGCCCGGTGGCTGACGGAGAACGGCATCCCGGTGGTGGGTGTGCCCAAGACGATCGACAACGACGTGGGCGGGACCGACTACACCTTCGGGTTCGACACCGCGGTCTCGATCGCCTCGGATGCCATCGACCGGCTGCACACCACGGCGGAGTCCCATGAGCGGGTGATGCTGGTGGAGGTGATGGGACGGCACGCGGGGTGGATCGCGCTCCACGCCGGCCTGGCCTCGGGCGCGCACATGATCGTCATCCCGGAGGTCCCGTTCGACATCGATTACGTGTGCAAGGTGATGAGTCGTCGGTTCCAGATGGGTGAGGCCTACGGGATCTGCGTCGTCGCGGAGGGGGCCACCCCCGTCGAGGGTTCCGGCATGACCCTCCGCGAGGGCGGCACCGACCAGTTCGGTCACGAGGTGTTCACGGGGGTGGCGGACCAGATGGCCGCCGCGATCTCCGCGCGGATGAATCGCGACGTCCGCACGACCGTGCTCGGGCACATCCAGCGTGGTGGTACGCCCACGGCCTACGATCGCGTGCTCGCGACCCGGTTCGGGGTGCACGCGGCGCGCGCGGTGCACCGTGGAGATTTCGGCCAGATCGTCGCCCTGCGGGGCGAGTCGATCGAGATGGTGCCGGTAGAGGACGCGGTGGCCGTGCTCAAGACCGTTCCAGAGGACCGCTACCGCGAGGCCGCCTGCCTCTTCGGCTAGATTGTTCCGCATGGAGTTCACCGAGGTCGTGTCACGTTTCGATCCCGTCATGGGTATGGAGGTGCACGTCGAGCTGCACACCGCCACCAAGATGTTCTGCGGTTGTCCGACCGCCTTCGGGGCCGAGCCCAACACCCAGGTCTGTCCGGTGTGCATCGGACTGCCCGGCGCGCTGCCCGTCGCCAACCGCCAGGCCGTGGAGTGGGCGATCAAGATCGGTCTCGCGCTGAACTGCTCGATCGCCCCGAACAGTCGCTTCGCCCGGAAGAACTACTTCTATCCGGATCAGCCGAAGAACTACCAGATCTCGCAGTATGACGAGCCGATCGCCTTCGACGGTTACCTCGACGTCCAGCTCGAGGACGGCAGCACCTGGCGCGTGGACGTCGAGCGGGCCCACATGGAGGAGGACACCGGTAAGTCGACCCATGTCGGCTCGGCATCCGGTCGGATCCACGGGGCCACCCACTCGCTGCTCGACTTCAACCGGGCGGGGGTGCCGCTGATCGAGATCGTCTCCAAGCCCATCGTCGGAGCAGGGGAGCGGGCACCGGAGATCGCGCGCGCCTACGTCTCGGCGCTCCGGGATCTACTCAAGAGTCTCGACGTCTCCGATGTCCGTATGGATCAGGGATCGATGCGTTGCGACGCCAACGTGTCCCTGATGGAGAAGGGCGCCGCTGAGTTCGGCACGCGGACGGAGACCAAGAACGTCAACTCGCTCCGCAGCGTCGAGACGGCCGTGCGGTTCGAGATGTGTCGACAGGCCGACGTCCTCGCCGAGGGCGGCGAGGTGGTCCTCGAGACCCGCCACTTCCAGGAGGGGGACGGCACCACCACGGCCGGCCGTCCCAAGGAGTCGGCTGAGGACTACCGCTACTTCCCCGAGCCCGACCTGGCGCCGGTCGAGCCCTCGGCGGACCTCGTCGAGGAGATCCGCGCGACCCTGCCGGAGCTGCCGTGGGTGCGTCGCGCCCGCGTGCAGGAGCAGTGGGGCGTCTCCGACGAGGAGATGCGTGACCTCGTCAACGCCGGTGCGCTCGACCTGATCCTCGCCACCGTGGACGCCGGAGCGACCCCGGCGGAGGCCCGGTCGTGGTGGGTCTCCTACCTGACCCAGCAGGCCAACAAGCGGGAAGTGGAACTCGACGCGTTGTCCATCACGCCGGCCCAGGTCGCCCGCGTGATCGAGCTCGTCGCCGAGGGCAAGCTCACCAACAAGCTCGGCCGACAGGTCGTCGACGCCGTGCTCGACGGTGAGGGGGAGCCCGACCAGGTCGTGGCGGACAAGAGTCTCGAGGTCGTCCGTGATGACTCGGCACTGCAGAAGGCGGTCGACGACGCACTCGCGGCCCAGCCCGACATCGCCGAGAAGATCCGCTCGGGCAAGGTGCAGGCCGCCGGCGCGATCGTCGGCGCCGTCATGAAGGCGACCCGCGGGCAGGCCGACCCGGCCCGTGTGAAGGAACTGGTCATCACCGCCTGCAGCTAGGGACCCGGAGTCCCGGCGGGCCCCGCCCGCCGGGGCCTATGTCCGGGCGTCTCCGCCGCCACCGGACTGTGGCAGGATCACCGCACGGTCATCGGTCGGCACGGGTGCGCCGCCCGCCTTGTTGGCGGTGCCGGCCAGCAGCACGCCATCGGCGATCGTGGTGAGTCCGCTCAGCCGCCCGTAGCGGCCTTCGGCGATCGCCTTCGGCTGGCCCCTGGCGGCGCCCCCGGCGGTCTCGACGGTGTCGACCCGCTCGGCGTCGGGTAGCGCGATCGACAGGGAGCCCTCAGCGGCCGCGCACCCACCCGCCGAACGCTGATCCGGCCACGTCCACACCACACGATCGGCAGTGCGCAGCGCTGCGCCACGGTCCGAGATCGTGGAGACGAACAGGTCGTTGTCGAAGGTACAGAGGGCCATGATCCGACCCAGGCCGCCGGCGACCACCTCGGGGCCCTCGGCCCGGCCGATACCCGTGAACCCCGGGAACCGGACCAGTTGGTCCCCGACGCCCACCGTGAGCACATTGTCGACGAAGGCCATGCCCCCGGTCTCCGCGGGCTGGAGCTCGGCGACCGTGCGGGGGGTGTCGCCGCGGGCGAGACGCTCGACCCGGGTGGGGCCGTCGCCCACCACGAGGAGGTAGACCAACCTGTCCTGGTCGAAGTCCGGCGACGGCGCCACCGCCGCGACCCTGCCTCCGCGGGGGTCGACCCGCCCGAAATTCTCGGGCGAGGTGTCCGGTCCGACGATCTTCACCCCTCCGGTCGACTCGGCGACCAGGGCCCTGTCGCCGAGCGCGGCGACCGCGACCGCGGGTTCCAGGCAGGTCGCGATCACGGCGGGATCGGGATCGACGCACGGGCCGGTCTCCGGCTCGGGGGCCGGCGGCCCGCCGGTGGACGTGGTCGGGGGCGGCGGCGACCCCGGTGGCCCCGAGGGGGGCGGGGCACCCATCCCCGGGCCCGGGGCGGGCGTGAACGGATCGTCCAGCCGGTCGTCGAATCTCGCGCACCCGGACACCACCACCGTCATGGCCAGGAGCAGCGCGAGCGATCTCATGCCGACTAGAGTACGGCCCGCCGTGTCCTCGGGGCGCAGCCGCCGCGCGAGGCCTACAGTCGATGAGTGACTTCCTCAAAGCCCGGAGACGACGCCCGTACCGAGATCATCCACGACGTCGACTATCCGCTGGACGTCCCCTCCACCTCGGGGGCGACCACCGGTGACGCCGCCACCACGGCATTCCCGGCGGCCGGCGTGACGGACTACTCGCAGTTCGCCGAGTCCGGCGGCTACGACGTCTCGGCGCCGCTGCCGTTCGGCGAGCAGCCCACCACCATCGCCCCGGAGGGGCGCGGTGAGGTCGGCAGGCGCGGGACGACGGATCTCGGGCTGTTCATCCTCCGCCTCACCGTGGGTGTACTGCTGACGCTGCGGGGCCTGCAGAAGCTGTTCGGGCTGTTCAACGGCCCCGGCATCGACGGTATGGCGGCGACGCTCACGGAGGCGGGGTTCGAGCAGGCACGGATACTGGCGATCGCCGGCGGCGCGATCGAGCTGGTGGCGGGAGTGATGCTCGTGATCGGACTGGCGACCCCGATCGCCGTGGCCGGCCTGTTCGGTCTCGTCGGACTCGGCATGGCGATCACACTCACCGGGGACCAGACCGTCCCGTTGCTGGGGGAGACGACCCGCGGCCTGGAGGCGTCGGTCCTCTACGCGGCCAGCCTGCTCGCGCTGCTGTTCACCGGCCCCGGCCGGTGGGCGGTCGACCGCAAGTGGGGATGGTCGCACCGCCCGCGGTTCAGCGGCATCATCTGGCTGCTCATCGCGGCCGTGATCGCCGGACTGGTCTGGTACTTCCTCAACGGCACCAACCCGCTCACGTCCAGCGGGAACAGCGCCCCGGTCACCGCGGGCTGATCTGCCCGGGCACCGGGGCGCTGCGAGGGACTCGGATGGCGCGGGCCCGGCCGGCGGCCGGGCCCGCGTAGGTTCCCGACTTCAGTCCGGCAGGATGCGGACCGCGCCCTTGTCCGCCGACGATGCCATCGACGCGTACGCGCGGAGCGCGGTCGAGACCTTCCGGTCACGCTTGAACGGGCGCCAGGGCAGCGGGCCCTTCTCCTGACGACGACGATCCAGCTCGGCCTCGTCGACATCCACCGAGATGGAGCGCGTGGCCACGTCGATCGTGACGATGTCGCCGTCACGCACGAGCCCGATCGGGCCGCCCGCCGCCGCCTCCGGGGCGATGTGGCCGATCGACAGCCCCGAGGACCCGCCCGAGAACCGGCCATCGGTGATCAGCGCGCACTTGGTGCCGAGCCCTGCGCCCTTGATGAACGCGGTCGGGTGGAGCATCTCCTGCATACCGGGGCCGCCGGCCGGCCCCTCGTAGAGCACGACAAGGACCTCGCCCGCCCGGAGTTGCTTGCCCAGGATGACGGACACGGCCTCCTCCTGGGATTCGACCACCCGGGCCGGTCCGGAGAAGTGGAAGTTGTCCTCGGACACGCCCGCGGTCTTGAAGACCGAGCCGTTGGGGGCGATGTTCCCGCGCAGGACGGCCAGGCCGCCCTCCTCGGTGGCGGGGTGCTCGACCGAGTGGATGCAGCCGTTCTGTGCATCCGTATCGAGTGACTCCCAGCGGTTGTCGGTCGAGAACGGCTCGATGGTGCGCACCCCGCCCGGGGCGGCGTGGAACAACTCGACGGCCTTCTCCGTCGCAGTGCCGCTCCGGATGTCCCAGTCCGCGATGTACTGCTCCAGGGAGGGGGAGTGGACCGAGTGGACGTCGGTGTCGAGCACGCCACCCCGGTACAGCTCGCCGAGGATCGCCGGAATGCCGCCGGCGCGGTGGACGTGCTCCATGTAGTAATCGGAATTCGGCGCCACCTTGGCCAGGCAGGGCACGCGACGGGAGATCTCCTCGATGTCGTGGAGGTCGAAGTCGACCTCTCCCTCCTGGGCGGCCGCGAGGATGTGCAGAACCGTGTTGGTCGAACCGCCCATGGCCACGTCCAGGGCCATCGCGTTGGTGAACGCGGACCTGGTGGCCACCGACCTGGGCAGGACCGAGCTGTCGTCCTCGCGGTAGTACCGCGTGCACAGGTCGACGATCAGGCGGCCCGCCTCCGCGAACAGTTCACGCCGCGCGCTGTGGGTGGCCAGGGTCGAACCGTTGCCGGGCAGTGAGAGACCCAGTGCCTCGGTCAGGCAGTTCATGGAGTTGGCGGTGAACATGCCCGAGCACGAGCCGCACGTCGGACATGCCGAACGTTCGATCGCGTCGAGGTTGTCGTCGTCGATCGCCGAGTTGGCCGAGGCGGAGATGGCGGTGATGAGATCGGAGCCGGCCTTGACCACCCCGTCGACGACGACGGAGAAACCCGACTCCATCGGCCCACCGGAGACGAACACGGTGGGGATGTTCAGACGCATCGCCGCGTTGAGCATTCCCGGCGTGATCTTGTCGCAGTTGGAGATGCAGACCAGTGCGTCCGCGGTGTGCGCGTTGACCATGTACTCCACGGAATCGGCGATGATCTCGCGGCTCGGCAGCGAGTAGAGCATTCCCGCGTGGCCCATCGCGATGCCGTCATCCACGGCGATCGTGTGGAACTCGCGGGCCACCCCACCGGCCTCGGCGATCTGCGAGGCCACGATCTCGCCCACGTTCTTCAGGTGCACGTGGCCCGGAACGAACTGGGTGTAGGAGTTCGCGATCGCGATGATCGGCTTGCCGAAGTCCGAGTCCGTCATCCCGGTGGCACGCCAGAGGGCCCGGGCCCCTGCGGCATTGCGTCCGGCGGTGCTGGTTCGTGACCTCAGGGGCGGCATGGGACCTCGATCCGATTCGGTGACTGTGTGGTCGTCAACAGGAAGGCTGCGCGGCGGGTCCCGGTTGAGGGGCATACGCGCCGTGACCTCCCCACGATACGCCCCGGTACGGGGTTACCCTTCTCTCGGTCGGCCGTTCGGTCGGCACGTCAGACGTGAATGAGGACCCGCATGACCGATTCCGGACACACTGGTGGCTTCCGCGAGTTCGCCTCGCACTCCGCGGGGGCGATCGCTGTCGTCTGCGGACTGTTCTTCCTGCTGGCGTTCATGTACCTGGGGGGCACCGCGGATCCGCAGGCCCACGCGCGGCATGTTCCCGTCGCCGTCGTCAACGAGGACGCGGGCGCGACGCTCGAGACGCCGATCGGGCCCCGGACCCTCGACGTGGGTACCCAGATCACCGCCGGCCTGCTGCAGAACAATGACTGGGAGAAGTTGCGCCTGCACATCGTGGACGCCGCGGAGGCGGAGGAGGGGCTGCGGGACGGTTCGTACTTCGGCGCGGTACGGATCCCGCCCGAGTTGAGCCAGCAGGTCGTGGACCTGGTGAACGCGGCGGCGACGGAGGCGGGCGAGTCCGGCGGGTCCCCCGAACGGGCGTCGGTCACGTTGCAGTACTCGCCCAGGGTCTCGATCGTGTCGGGCCAGGTCATGAACACGGTCGCCGAACGGATGCGGACATCGCTCCACGAGAGCATGGGGGCCACACTGCTGTCCGATTCCACGATGCTCGCCGATGCGGATGGTCGACAGATCGGTGCCGCCGCGGCCCTGGCACTGCAGTATCCGGTCGAGGTCGATGTGACGAGTGGAATCCGCTGCCGGACGGGGTGACCAATGCCTCGCTGCCGATGTTCTATGCGCTCATCGTGATCCTGGCCGGGTTCACCGGGGCCATGATCATCTCGAATCTCCTCGATGCCCGGCTGGGCTTCATCCCGCTCGAGATCGGCCCGCTCGCGCTCCACGTGCACGTCGCGCCGTTCGGGCGTCTGCAGACGATGTTCCGGAAGTGGGCGGTCACGGTGGTCACGGCACCGCTGGTGTCGGCGCTGTGCCTGTGGGTCGCGGACATCATCGGTGTGACGGGGTACGACGCGTGGGACATGTTCTGGTTCTCGAACCTGGTGATCGTCGCGGTCGGGGTGTGCGCCCACGCGATACTCGCGGCGATCGGTAACGCGGGGTTGCTCGTCAACCTGGTGCTGTTCGTCGTGTTGGGTATCCCGACGTCAGGAGGGGCGACACCCACTCAGATGCTGCCGCAGATCTTCGTCGCGATCGGCTCCCTCCAGCCGATGCACCAGGCGTACCTGGGGCTGCGGTCGATCATGTTCTTCGACTCGAGCTGGGGCGCGGGCCTCGGTCACGCGGTCTGGGTGCTCAGCGGGTGGTGTGTCGCCGGCGTGGTCCTCGGGGTGGCCGTCACGCTGTTGTACGAGCGGATGGGGCTACGACGACAGGCCGTCGCGGACCGGGTGCCCGCGGGCAGGGGTGTGGCCAGTGGGCTGCCGATCCGGAACGGCGTCAGCCGGACACGCTCATCAGGGACCGGTGAGGCAGAGGCGCGGGACTCAGTCGTCGCCGGGGCTGGTGGCGCTGTAGGGGTCGCGGATCCGGCCCCCGCTGGCCCGGGAGAGCCGGGGCAGGTCGTGGAAGGAGACGCCGCCCATCGGCAGTGACGCCTCCTCGGTCGTGACCAGGCGCGCGAACCCGTTCTTGGGGAACATCACGCCCTTGACCTCGTCCCACGGCACGGACCGGCGGCTACGCCAGGTCGACAGGTGGACGCCCTCGTCGTCGAGTCTGGTCGAGGTGCGGGCCACCCACCAGGCGAAGGCGATCGGAAGCAGCACGAGCCAGCCGAGCGCGAGCGGATAGGCCGTCGCGGGCCAGGCGATCGCCAGCAGGAAGATCGCGATGACGATGTACGACATGGGATTGACCCGGAAAAGTGACCGGTCGCGGGGAGTGGATTCCGGGAGGGGGGCTGAAAATTGCGCGCTCATGATGCTTGACAGTGTCTCACGGTCCACATGGTGGGATCGGGGTTCCACGAGTTGACGCTGTGGTCGGCGCCCACCTAGTCTGGGTGCCATGAACACACGGAACGGTCTCGTACTCGGCCGGCGCGTCGGCGCCTGAGCCGTCACCTGGCTTCTCGACGACGCGCACCCTCGCCGGCCCCGTGGCCGTCGGGGGTTTTTTGTTGCCGGGTACCCGCGGGCCGACCGGGCCGCGGAGGGCGACAATCCACTGCTCCACGACCAGCATGAAGGATAGTTGAAGTGAGCGCACCAACGGCACAGCCCGGGCCTCGTCCGGGTACAGAGCACAAGGCCCGGTCCACGGCCCCTGAGCGGATGACCGGAGCCCAGGCCGTGGTCCGGTCTCTCGAGGAGATCGGCACCGAGGTCGTCTTCGGAATCCCCGGCGGGGCCATCCTGCCGGTCTACGACCCGCTGTACGACTCGGCCAGGGTCCGGCACGTTCTCGTGCGTCACGAACAGGGCGCCGGCCACGCGGCGACCGGGTACGCGCAGGTCACCGGCAAGGTCGGCGTCTGCATGGCGACCTCCGGCCCCGGTGCCACCAACCTGGTGACCCCGCTCGCCGACGCGCAGATGGACTCGGTCCCCGTCGTGGCCATCACTGGCCAGGTCGGTACCGCCCTCATCGGCACGGACGGCTTCCAGGAGGCCGACATCTCCGGCATCACGATGCCGATCACCAAGCACAACTTCCTGGTCTCGCATGGTGACGACATCCCGCGGATGATCGCCGAGGCCTTCCACATCGCGCAGTCCGGCCGCCCGGGCGCGGTGCTCGTGGACATCCCCAAGGACGTCCTGCAGAACGAGATGACCTTCTCCTGGCCGCCCGAGATGAAGCTGCCCGGCTACCGTCCGGTCACGAAGCCGCACGGCAAGCAGATCCGCGAGGCCGCCCGGATGATCGCCCGGGCCAAGCGGCCCGTGCTCTACGTCGGTGGCGGCGTCATCAAGGCGGACGCCTCGGCGGAGCTCATGGAGCTCGCCGAGTTGACCGGGATCCCGGTCGTCACCACCCTGATGGCGCGGGGCGCGTTCCCGGACTCCCACCGGCTGCACTACGGCATGCCGGGCATGCACGGCACCGTCGCCGCGGTGGCCGCCCTGCAGCGCTCGGACCTGCTCATCACCCTGGGCGCGCGGTTCGACGACCGGGTCACCGGCCGTCTCGACACCTTCGCACCGGACGCCAAGGTCATCCACGCGGACATCGATCCGGCCGAGATCGGCAAGAACCGTGCCGTGGACGTCCCGATCGTCGGCGACATCAAGGAGGTGCTCGCCGAGCTCGTCCAGACCCTTCGAGGCGAGCGGGACTCGGGGTCGATGAAGGCCCCCGCCACCTGGGTCGAGCAGCTCGACGAGATCCGCAGCGAGTACCCGCTCGGGTACGCCCCGCAGTCCGACGGTTCGCTGTCGCCCGAGTACGTCATCGAGCGGCTCAGTGCGGCTGCCGGTCCCGACGCCATCTACTGCGCGGGCGTCGGTCAGCACCAGATGTGGGCCGCGCAGTTCGTGCGGTACGAGAAGCCGCGCACGTGGCTCAACTCGGGCGGGCTCGGGACCATGGGGTACTCGGTCCCCGCCGCGATGGGCGCGAAGTTCGGCCGTCCTGATGCCGAGGTGTGGTCCATCGACGGCGACGGCTGCTTCCAGATGACCAATCAGGAGCTCGCCACCTGTGCGATCGAGGGCGCACCGATCAAGGTCGCGCTGATCAACAACGGAAACCTGGGCATGGTCCGACAGTGGCAGACGCTGTTCTACGACCAGCGTTACTCGCAGACCGATCTGTCGACCCACTCGATGCACATCCCCGACTTCGTCAAGCTCGGCGAGGCGCTCGGTTGCGTGGCGCTGCGCTGTGAGCGTGCGGAGGATGTCGACGCGGTGATCGCCCAGGCCCGGGAGATCAACGACCGGCCGGTGCTCATCGACTTCATCGTGGGCAAGGACGCCCAGGTGTGGCCCATGGTCGCGGCCGGAACGTCCAACGACGAGATCATGGCGGCCCGGGACATCCGGCCGCTGTTCGACGACAGCGACTCCGCGGCGGACGAGCCCGCGGAGATCCACGAGGCGACCGAGCGGATCGACGCCGCGGTGATCGCCGCCCAGGAGGAGGACCAGTGACCGCTCGCTCCCACACCCTGAGCGTTCTGGTGGAGGACAAGCCGGGCGTGCTCGCACGCGTGGCCTCGCTCTTCTCCCGGCGCGGGTTCAACATCGAGTCGCTCGCCGTCGGCCCGACCGAAACGGATGGTCTGTCGCGGATGACGATCGTCGTCAACGTCGAGGACTTCCCGCTCGAGCAGGTGACCAAGCAGCTCAACAAACTGGTCAACGTGATCAAGATCGTCGAGCAGGACCCGGCCGGCTCGGTCTCCCGCGAACTCACCCTGGTCAAGGTCCGCGCCGACGCGACGAACCGTGGCCAGATCGTGGAGATCGCCAGCCTGTTCCGTGCCCATGTCGTGGACGTCGCCCCGGAGTCGGTGACCCTCGAGGCGACCGGCACCCCGGATAAGCTCGACGCACTCCTGCGGATGCTCGACGGTTACGGCATCCGCGAGATCGTGCAGTCCGGCATGGTCGCGCTGGGACGCGGCCCCAAGTCCATCACCACCACTCGATAGTCTCGACTTCTATCACCAACCTTAAGAAGGGAATCCATCACCATGGCAGTGGAGATGTTCTACGACGACGCGGCTGACCTGTCGCTCATCCAGGGGCGCAAGGTCGCCGTCATCGGCTACGGCTCGCAGGGCCACGCGCATTCGCTGAGCCTGCGCGACTCGGGTGTCGAGGTCGTCATCGGCCTGCGCGAGGGCTCCAAGTCGCGCGCCAAGGCCGAAGAGGCCGGGCTGACGGTCATGACCGCCGCGGAGGCCGCCAAGTGGGCCGACGTCGTCATGCTGCTGGCCCCGGACACCTCGCAGGCCGCGATCTTCACCGAGGACATCGAGCCCAACCTGAACGACGGCGACGCCCTGTTCTTCGGGCACGGCCTGAACGTCCACTTCGGTCTGATCAAGCCCGCTGACAACATCACCATCGCGATGGTCGCCCCCAAGGGCCCCGGCCACCTCGTGCGTCGTCAGTTCGTCGACGGCAAGGGTGTCCCGGCGCTCATCGCCGTCGAGCAGGACCCGAAGGGTGAGGGAGAGGCGCTCGCGCTCTCCTACGCCAAGGCCATCGGCGGCACCCGCGCCGGCGTTATCAAGACCACCTTCAAGGACGAGACCGAGACCGACCTGTTCGGTGAGCAGGCCGTGCTCTGCGGTGGCACCGAGGAGCTCGTCAAGACGGGCTTCGAGGTGATGGTCGAGGCCGGCTACGAGCCCGAGCTCGCCTACTTCGAGGTGCTCCACGAGCTCAAGCTCATCGTCGACCTCATGTACGAGGGCGGCATCGCCCGCATGAACTACTCGGTGTCCGACACCGCGGAGTTCGGCGGCTACCTCTCCGGCCCCCGGGTGATCGACGCCGGCACCAAGGAGCGCATGAAGGAGATCCTCGCCGACATCCAGAACGGCGAGTTCACCAAGCGTCTCGTTGCCAACGTCGAGGGCGGGAACTCCGAGCTCGAGCAGCTCCGCAAGGAGAACGCCGAGCACCCGATCGAGGTCACCGGCCAGAAGCTGCGCGACCTCATGAGCTGGGTCGACCGTCCGATCACGGAGACCGCCTGAGTGTTGCGGGGGAGTTCCCGGTGAGATGCCTGTAGGGTCCACCGGGATCTGATCCCGAGTGCTTGGAGGACCGTCGTGCGTCACATCAAACGAGGTGTGGGTGCGGCGGTCCTCGCCCTTTGCCTGGCCTCGTCCACGGTCGCCTGTACCTCCGGCTCGTCAGGCGAGGGGCCGGGTGCCCGGGCAGCCGATGAGCAGGGAACGCGGGTGGCCGTGGACACGGACGGCTCGGGCGTGGAGGCGACCGCCCTTCTGTTGGACACCGCTCCCGTGGTCGTCGTGGCCGCCCCGGACGCGGCCGCACAGGCTCGTGCGGCGTCGGTGGCGGTGGGACTCCGGGCGCCCATGTTGACCTCGGTGCCGGGCGGGGACGCGGAGCTGGCCGAGGAGATCGCGAGACTCGGCGCCGAGCGGGTGCTCCGGGTCGGAGACGTCTCGTTCGAACCCGACGACGCCGACGTGGTCGACGCCCCCGGGGACCGCGCCGGGCTCGAGGAACTGACCGGGGTCTCCTTCGAGGCCGAGGTGGATGTTCCCGAGACCCGCATTGACGACACCACCGTCCATCTGAGCCCCGGTGCACCGGCGCTGATGACCTCGGGCACGCCCCTGTCGCGGGACACGGGTGCGGGCTCGGCCGGGGTGGCTGATGCCGAACCGTTCGAGACCGGATCGCCGGCGTGGGCAGGCGACGAGGCTCCCACGGTTCTCGTGCACGACGGAACCCCTGTCGCCGCGATCGCCACCGCCGTGGCCACCGGAGGCGCGGTGTCGCATCTACGTGCGCCGGACCCGCGGGTCGACGGCGGATCGGTGGAGGCCGTGCGGGACGCCGAGGTCATCTACGCGCTCGGGCCGGACTGGGGGAGTGAGGAGGAGGTCGCGGACCGGGTCGAGAAGGCCCGCGCCGTTCCCGAGCTTCCCGGCGGTGGCCAGCTGGTGTTCCCGGGCCGGCGCTTCGTCGCGGCGTACGGTTCGCCGATCACCCCGGCTCTCGGGATCCTCGGTGAGCAGGGACCGGAGGAGAGCGTGGCCCGGGTGCAGAGGTTGGTCGAGCAGTACCAGCCGTACTCCCCCGAACAGGTCGTGCCCGCCTTCGAGATCATCGGCACCGTCGCTTCCGGCGCGCCGGGTGACGACGGGAACTTCACCAACGAGTGGGACCCGGAAGAGTTCGAACCGCTGGTCGACGCGATCACGGCCGCCGGCGGCTACGCGGTGATCGATCTGCAGCCCGGAATGGCCGACATGGTCGACCAGGCCAGGATCTTCGAGGACCTGCTGAAGCGACCGGACGTGGGGCTCGCGCTGGATCCGGAGTGGAAGCTGAAGCCGGGGCAGCAGCCCGGGGCCCAGATCGGGTCGGTGGATGCCGAGGAGATCAATCGCGTCGTGGACTGGCTGGCTGATCTGACCAGGGAGTCGGGCGGACCCCAGAAGCTCCTGATCCTCCATCAGTTCAGCACGGCGATGATCTCGAACCGCGAACAGATCGACACCTCGCGGCCCGAGTTGGCCATCGCGCTGCACGCCGACGGCCACGGCACCCCGGACCTCAAACTGGGGACGTGGGACGCCCTGCGTTCAGGCCTGTCGCCCGACATCCGGTTGGCGTGGAAGAACTTCTACGACGAGGACACCCCCACCTTCACGCCGGAGCAGACGATGGCGGTCGAGCCCAGGCCGTGGTTCGTCTCCTTCCAGTGACCGGCTGAGCCGGGTGGGTCAGGCGCTGAGGATCCGCCGCGCCACGTGCTGCCCGGCCATGCCGTGGACGCCGGGGCCGGGCGGGGTCGAGCCGGAGGCGTGCCAGACGCCGGGGATCCCGGTGGCGAACGGATCCACGCGCGGGACGGGGCGGGCGATCAGCCCGCGTAGGTCCACCCGGCCACCGGCGATATCCCCGCCGAGGTGGTTCGCATTGTGCTCGGACATCCGGGAGGCCGGAGTGCAGTGCGTTGCCACCACCACGTCGCGCACGCCCGGGGCGACGGCCTCAAGCGCGTCCAGGACCTGCTCGGTCTGGTCCCGCTCCGAGAACGCCGGGACGTGGGCGTAGGTCCAGAGTGGCCGGCGGCCGTCGTCGGCGATGCGGCCGGGGTCCGTGACCCACGGCTGGGAGATCAGGATCATCGGCTTGTCGGCATGGCGGCCGGCCGACACCTCACGTTCGGCGAGCCGGATGGCGTCGGTATCGCCACCGAGATGCACGGTGCCCGCCTCGCGGAGCCGGGCATCTCGCCACGGCACCGGCCCGGAGAGAACGAGATCAACCTTGGCCGCCGCGCCGCCCATGGGGACGCGGTTGAGACGGCGAGCGCGTCGGGCCGTGGCGGGCGAGGGCGAGGACGCCAGCAGGATCGAGCCCAGTCCGCGCGGCGAGGTGGTGAACACGACGTGCGGGGCGTCGAGTTCTGCCAGGCCACCGATGCGGACGCCTGTTCGGATCACCCCGCCGGCAGCGTGCAGTGCGTCGGCGAGCGCGGCCGTGAGCGCGCCGCTCCCACCCGCCGGAAGGGCCCAGCCCAGGGGGGCGTGGAGAAGTGATCCGAGAACGAGGCCGGCCGCCGTGGCGGCCGGTGAGCCGAGCGGGGTGATGGCGTGGGCGGCGATCCCGGACATCAGCGTCCGCCCGTCGGTGCCCAGTGAGTCCGGCAGCGCACCCCGGGGGTGTGCGCGGACGAAGGCGCCGGCGAGTGCTGCGGTGGCGGCCGGGGACGGGACGGAACGCTGGTCCGACAGCGCTGCGGCGGCCACCTCGACGGGTCGACGGGCGAGCGCGCCCATCAGAGACCACCACGCGGCTGCTTCCCGCACTGAGCCGAACCCGGCCGCGAGGGCACCCGGAGCGGGGTCGGTTGGCACGACGATCGCATCCCGGCCGGGCAGCGCGTGCCCCAGCTGCACCGGGGGAGTGACCATCTCGACACCGTGCGCGGCGAGGTCGAACTCGCGGAAGAACGGCGACGCACCGGCCATCGGATGGACGGCCGAGCACGGATCGACGACCAGCCCGTCCCAGTGACCGGACGACAGTGCCCGTTCCCGGTCGGCGCCGGAGAGCAGGTCGGGCAGAGGGACGGTTCGACAACCGCCGCCGATGCTCTCCTGCTCCTCCAGCACGACGACCCGGCGACCGGATCGCGCGCACAGCAGCGCCGCGGCGAGACCGTTCGGGCCGGAGCCCACCACGGCGACGTCCGCGCGTATCCGGCCGGCCGCGCTCACCCGAACAGTTCCAGGCCGTAGCCACGGCGTAGCTCCTCCAGCAGGTTCTCCTGTGACCGGGCCTGGTCCGCGAGCGCGAGCAGGAGGCTCCGGACGTCGCCGGGGAGCATCGTGTCGTCGTCGTCGTCGTCGGGCCCGGGGGCGCGGGCGTCGACGACGGCGGCGTCATCGCCGTCAGCCACCCACGACTCGGCGAGCAACTCCCACATCGACTTCTTCGCCACGACCAGGGTGCGCAGGCTCTCGAGCAGGCCGAGTCTGGTCAGCGGATCGCGCACGATCGGCCCCGCCGGGAGCGCGGCGAGGGCGATCGTCGCCGACGCCCGCACCATGCGGCGGCCCGGCGCACCCACCGGCGAGATCCCCGTCAGCAGGCGCCGCGTTGTGGCGATCTCCCCCTCGAACTGGGGGCGAAGTGGCGCGAGCCGCGCCCTGTCCGCGGGATCGACCGCGCTGATGCACCGATCGAGGATCGTGCGTCCCACCGCGGCGCCGTAGAGGTGCGCACGGAGGTACATCGCCGTCGCCGACCGACCGCGGGTGGGGCGTAGGGCGGCGGCCCGCGACCCGGGGAACCGGTCGGGCCCGGACATCGAACGGTGTGAGCGGGCCATGGGGGCGACCTTCCGATCATCAGGAGAACACCGAGGCTACGGGTGAGGCGTTCGTCACGATAGGCCGTCGAGGTCTCTGTAGGCCACCGGCGGCCACTGGTGAGCGGCGGGGATGGGTGGCCTAGACTGACCGTGCCCGAATTGACACTGAGGAGTTCCCACTGTGACAGCATCCGGACGTCCCGTCGTCCTCATCGCCGACAAGCTCGCCCAGTCGACCGTCGATGCGCTCGGCGACGCCGTCGAGGTCCGATGGGTCGATGGCCCGGATCGCCCGAAGCTCCTCGAGGCGGTCAAGGACGCCGACGCGCTTCTCGTGCGCTCGGCCACGACCGTCGACGCCGAGGTGCTCGCGGCAGCGCCCGGTCTCAAGATCATCGGCCGTGCCGGCGTCGGCCTGGACAACGTCGAGATCCCCGCGGCCACCGAGCGCGGCGTCATGGTCGTCAACGCCCCCACGTCGAACATCCACTCCGCCGCCGAGCACGCGGTGGCGCTGCTGATGTCCGCCTGCCGCCAGATCCCCGCGGCCGACGCGACGCTGCGCGAGCACACCTGGAAGCGCAGCTCGTTCAACGGTGTCGAGTTGCTCGGCAAGACCGTCGGCGTGGTCGGACTGGGCCGGATCGGACAGCTCGTCGCGCAGCGGCTGGCGGCGTTCGAGACCAACCTCATCGCCTACGACCCGTACCTCCCGGCCGCACGCGCCGCACAGCTGGGTATCGAGCTCGTCGACATCGACGAGCTGGTCGCGCGTGCGGACATCATCACGATGCACCTGCCCAAGACCAAGGAGACCGCCGGCCTCTTCGACGCGGACCGTCTGGCCCGTGCGAAGGACGGCGTCGTGATCGTCAACGCCGCACGTGGTGGCCTGATCGTCGAGTCCGCGCTGGTCGACGCACTCAAGTCCGGCAAGGTCCGCGCCGCCGCGCTCGACGTGTTCGACACCGAGCCCTGCACCGATTCGCCGCTGTTCGAGCTCTCCAACACCGTCGTCACCCCGCACCTGGGCGCCTCCACCAGCGAAGCCCAGGACCGCGCCGGCACCGACGTCGCCCGCAGCGTCCTCCTCGCCCTCCGCGGGGAGTTCGTCCCGGATGCGGTCAACGTCTCCGGCGGTCCCGTCGGCGATGAGGTCGCCCCCTGGCTCGATCTCGTCCGCAAGGTCGGCCTCGTCTCAGGGCACCTGTGCCCCGGCGTCCCCACCACCGTCAAGGTCGAGGTCTCCGGCGAGCTCGCCGCCGAGTCGGTCGACGTGCTCGGCCTGGCCGCGCTGCGCGGCATGTTCTCCGCCATCACCGACGAGCCGGCCACGTTCGTCAACGTCGGCCAGATGGCCGAGCAGCGCGGCGTCACCCACTCGGTGGAGACCCGCAGCGAGTCCAAGTCCTACCGCAGTACCGTCTCCGTCACGGCCGTGACCGCGGACGGCGCGAGCGCGAGCGTCACCGGCACGCTCTCGGGCCTGGAGAAGGTCCAGAAAATCGTGCGGATCAACGAGCGCGGCTTCGACATGCGTGCCGAGGGGCAGAACCTGTTCGTCCACTACGCCGACCGCCCCGGCGTGCTCGGCCGCGTCGGCTCCATCCTCGGCGGCGAGGGCGTCGACATCCAGGCCGCGGCCCTGAGCCAGGACGCCAGCGGCGAGGGGGCTTCGCTGATCCTGCGGGTGGACCGCGCCGTGGCCGAGCCCACCGTCGACCGGATCGTCTCGGAGCTCAGCGCCACCGCCACCCAGATCAACCTGGACTAGAAGCGAAAAGGAACCGACCACCCTCATGAAGCTGGCAGTCATACCCGGAGACGGCATCGGTGTCGAGGTCACGGCTGAGGCGCTCAAGGTGCTCGACGCACTCGTGCCCGGAGTCGAGAAGACCGAGTACGACCTCGGTGCGCGCCGTTACCTCCGCAACGGGGAGACCCTCACCGACGAGGACATCGCGAGCCTCAAGGAGCACGACGTGATCCTGCTCGGCGCGATCGGCGATCCCCGATCCGTGCCGGCCGGCGTTCTCGAGCGGGGCATGCTGCTCCCGCTGCGGTTCGCCCTGGATCACCACGTCAACCTGCGGCCGTCCAAGCTGTACCCGGGCTCGGCCACGCCGCTGAAGGCGCCCGGCGAGATCGACTTCGTCGTCGTCCGCGAGGGCACCGAGGGCCTCTACACCGGTAACGGTGGCGCCATCCGTGTCGGAACGCCGCACGAGATGGGTACCGAGACCTCGGTCAACACCCGCTACGGCGTGGAGCGCGTCGTGCGCGACGCGTTCGCCCGGGCGACGTCGCGGCGCGGCAAGCTCACGCTGGTCCACAAGACCAACGTGTTGGTCAACGCCGGCGGACTGTGGCAGCGCACCGTCGACGAGGTGGCGCCGGAGTTCCCCGAGGTCGAGGTGGACTACTGCCACATCGACGCGGCGACCATCTACATGGTCACCGACCCGTCGCGCTTCGACGTGATCGTCACCGACAACCTGTTCGGCGACATCATCACGGACCTGGCGGCGGCGGTCACCGGCGGCATCGGGACGGCGGCGTCGGGCAACATCGACGCCTCGGGCACCAACCCGTCCATGTTCGAGCCGGTCCACGGCTCGGCGCCGGACATCGCCGGACAGGGCAAGGCCGACCCGACGGCCGCGATCCTGTCTGTGGCGCTGCTGCTGCGCCACGTCGGCAAGGACGCCGAGGCCGATCGTGTCGAGGCCGCCGTCGAGGCCGATCTCGCGTCGCGAGGCGACACCGAGATCGTCACCGCCGAGGTGGGCGACCGGATCGTGGCGGCGGTCAGCGCCTAGATCCCCCGGTACGGCGCCGGGTGTCCGGGCCGGGTGCCGACGGCCCGCGGGTGTGATTCGCGTGAAGAGGATCACACCGCGGGCCGTCGGCGTTCACAGTGGAGTCATGGACGTCGAACTGGTCGAGGTGCGGGACTTTCTCGCGCGGTGCGCGCCGTTCGATGAGCTGCCCGGGACCGTACTCGATCGACTGCCCGCCAGACTGACCCAGCGCTACCACCGGCGCGGCAGCGTGATCGTCGGGGCGGGGGAGACCAACGACACCCTGCACATCATCCGGTCCGGCGCCGTCGAGATCTGCGACCCGGAGGGCACGCTGCTCGACACCCGCGACGAGGGTGACTGCTTCGGATACTCGACCCTCGCCCACGCCGGACCGTCCCGGTACCGGATGGACGCGGTCGCCGACACACTGCTGCTCGAGATGTCAAGGGAGGTGTTCGACGAGGTCGCGGCCGAGCACCCGGTCCTGAAGGACTTCTTCGGCGAACGCAGCGACAGGATCCGTGAGGACCTCGCCTCCGCGCGGGTGGCGGCCTCCGGGGGCGATGTACTGGGAACGCCGGTCGGGGAGCTGCTGACGCGGGACGCGGTGACCATCGGGCCGGAGGCCAGTATCCGGGAGGCCGCACGGATCATGACCGAGCGCCGGGTCTCGTCGCTGCTGGTGGTCGAGTCCGCCGCGGTGATCGGGATCTTCACCGACCGTGACCTGCGGTCGAAGGTGGTGGCCGTCGACGCCGACACGAGCGCGCCGGTGTCGGCCATCATGAGCCCCGACCCGGTCTCCGTCGACGTCCACACCCGCGCGTTCGATGCCACGCTCCTGCAGATCGATCGCGGGGTCCACCACCTGCCGGTGGTCGACGGCGGGGTGCCGCTGGGGGTGGTGACGTCCGGGGACCTACTGCGCATGGTCCAGGCGGACCCGGTGTATCTGGCGGCGCGGATCGCGCGCGCTCCGGATGCCGCGGCGGTCGCCGGGCTGGCAGAGAGGCTGCCGCCGCTGGTGGGTGAGTTCGTCCGCAGGGGGACGACGCCTCAGGATATCGGCCGCGTGGTCACGGCGACCGCGGACGCCGCCACGCGTCGGCTGTTGGCATTGGCGGAGGAGGAGCTCGGACCCGCGCCGGTCCCGTACTGCTGGGTGGGGCTCGGGTCGCAGGCCCGCGACGAGCTCGGGGTGGCCAGCGACCAGGACAACGCCCTGGTGCTGGCGGACGACGCCGCCACGGTCGCGGGCGCCGACGACTACTTCGCGGCCCTGGCCGATCGGGTCTGCCACGGCCTGGACCGCGCGGGATTCCCTCTGTGCCCCGGAGACGTGATGGCCGCCAACCCCGCGTGGCGTCGTACGACGACGGAGTGGATCAACCAGGTCGCGGACTGGGTCGGCGCCCCGGATCCCGATGCGATGCTCCATGCGCAGGTGTTCTTCGATATCCGGGCCATCCGCGGCCCGGCGGCGCTTCTCGCGCCGATTCGCCGGGATATGCTCGCGCGCGCCAGCGCCAGCCCCCGATTCCAGGCTCACCTGGCGAGGATCGCGTGCGAGTGGCAACCCCCGCTGGGGTTCTTTCGTGGACTGGTGGTGGCCCGCCGGGGCGAGTACCGCAACACGCTCGAGATCAAGGCGGGCGGGATCGCCCCGGTCGTACAGATCGCGCGTCTTCATGCCGTGGCGGCCGGGGTGGAGGAGGTGGCGACGCTGGACCGGCTCGACGCCGCGGCGAGCGCCGGGGGGATCGCGCGTGGCGACGCCGAGAATCTGGCCGAGGCCTTCCGCTTCCTGCGCCGGCTCGCCTACCGACATCACGCCCTCCAGATCGCGGAGGGCAGGCCACAGGACAACAACGTCGACCCGAGGAGCCTGGGTAGCAAAGACCGACACCGACTGCGGGCGGCGTTCCGGATCATCGCCGCGGCGCAGGACGCACTGGCGCTCAAGTACCCGGTCGGACGGATGTGATGGCGTTCGGCCGGCGGGACGGTGAGCGCGGCAGGCGCAGAGCCGCGGCGAAGTTACCGGATGGTGGGCTGCGCCGCTATCTCGAGAGCCCTGTGCCCGACCGGGCGACGCCGGTGGACGAGCTGGCGCTGCTCGCCGTCGATGTCGAGACCACGGGGTTGGACCCGCGGCGCGACAGGGTCCTCGCGGTGGGGTTCGTGCCCGTGGACGGGACGCGGATCGCCCTCGGGGGCGCCGGGGCGGTGTTGGTGCGGGCGGACGCCCGGGGCGACGACGACGGGGTGGGCCAGAGCGCGATCGTGCACGGCATCACGGACGACAGGATCGCCGAGGGCTCGGAGGTGTGCGAGGTGGTTGACCTGCTCTTCGATGCCATGGTCGGTCGCGTGCTGCTCGCCCACTACAGCCCGATCGAGATCGACTTCCTCGGCGCGATGTGTCGCCGTGTGTACGGCGTGCGTCCGCCGCTCGTGGCCGTCGACACCCTCGAGCTGCAGAGGCGGGTGACTCGGCCGGGCATCGACATGGGGTTCACGGCCGACCCCCACCCGGACGACCTCCGTTTGTGGGGAGCGCGCGAGAGATACGGACTGCCGCGGTACCGGGCCCACGACGCGCTCGTCGACGCGGTGGCCTGCGCCGAGCTGTACCTCGCCCAGATCGCCGAGCTCGGGGAGCGCGGGGCGCGCACTCTCCGGGATCTGCGAACGGCCTAGGATCGGGGGCATGCGTCTCGCCCGAATTGCCCACCCGCAGGGGTTCGCCTTCGTTGAGGTCCGTGGTGACGTCTCCGACCCGTCGTCGCTGACCTGCGCGGAGATCTCCGAACATCCCTTCGGCACCCCCGAGTTCACCGGCCGTGAGTGGCCGCTGGCCGATGTACGTCTCCTGGCCCCGATCCTGGCCTCCAAGGTGGTGTGCATCGGCAAGAACTATGCGGAGCACGCGGCGGAGATGGGGGGCGAGGCTCCTGCGGAGCCGTTGATCTTCCTCAAGCCCAACACGTCGGTCGTGGGGCCCGAGGCCGCGATCGCGTACCCGCCGAGCTCGGAGCGGGTCGATTACGAGGGCGAGCTGGCCGTGGTGATCGGTCAGCCCTGTCGCGATGTCTCCGCCGCGCGCGCCCACGAGGTGATCCTCGGCTACACCTGTGCGAACGACGTGACCGCGCGTGATCAGCAGAAATCGGACGGGCAGTGGACCCGGGGCAAGGGCTACGACACGTTCTGCCCGCTCGGCCCGTGGATCGTCACGGATCTCGACCCCAACGGCCTGGATGTGCGCACCACGCTGACGAGCGAGGGCGGCGGCCCGGAGCTGAAGCAGGACGGCAACACCTCGCAGTTCATGCACACCGTCGGGGAGATCATCGAGTACATCAGCCGGGTCATGACGCTGCTGCCGGGCGATGTGGTGCTCACCGGCACGCCCGCCGGTGTCGGTCCGATGCTGCCGGGGGACCGGGTCACGGTCGAGATCGAGGGGATCGGCTCGCTGAGCAATCCGGTCGTCGACCGCTAGTCACATCCGGCAGTCGGTTCTTCCGGCCACCGACACGGCCTCGGCGGCCGGTTCTGCCGGCTCAGGAGACGTTGAACGCCTTGAGTACGGTCCGCAGCTTGGCCCCGGTCTCGGCCACCTCGTCGTCGGGGTCGGAGTCGGCCACGATCCCCCCGCCGGCCCAGGCGACGGCCCCGGTCCGTCCGGCGTCGATCTCCGCACAGCGGATGGAGACCATCCAGTCGCCGTCACCGGAGGCATCGGCCCATCCGACGGTCCCGGCGTAGAAACCGCGTGGGCCCTCGATGCCGGCGATCAGCCGTCTCGCCTCGTCCGTCGGTGTCCCGCACACCGCCGGGGTGGGATGGACCGCGAGTGCCAGATCCAGCGCGGTGGTCCGACGGTCGGCGATGCGGCCGCGGATCCGCGTGCCGAGGTGCCACATCTCGCGGGTGGAGGTGAGCGAGGGACGCGCGGGGATCTCCAGTTCCCCGCAGAGCGGGCCCAGTGCCTCGGCGATCGAATTCACGACGAAGGCGTGCTCGAACGCGTCCTTTCCGGAGTCGCGCAGTGCGCGGGCGGAGGCCTGGTCGACGGTGGGGTCCGCGTCGCGCGGCGCCGAGCCGGCCAGCGGGTGGCACTCGACGACGTCCCCGCGGCGCCGCACGAGCAGTTCGGGACTCGAGCCCACCAGGACTCGCCCGGCGCAGTGGTCGCCGGCGGGGGAGAGGTCCACGAGAAAACCGTCCGCGTGCGAGCTGGAGTCGATCAGCGTGGCACACACGGCATGGGGGTCGATCGGCTCGTCGGATTCCAGCCGGACCGCACGGGCCAGCACGACTTTGCCCACCCCACCGGCGTTGATCGCGGTCAGCGCGGTCGACACCCGTGCCCGGTGCTCGGCGGGGGACGGGATCTCCTCGACGACGCGGGCGCGGGTGCGGATGCCCCGGAAGTAGGCCGGGGGTTCCAGCGGACCGTCGGTGCGGACCACCAGCTCCGGTTCCGCGAGCGCAGCGGGCGTATCGGGCTCGAACCCGATCGCGCCCACGACGAGACCACAGGCGCCGGATCTCAGGGCGAGGGCGGCGTCGGCGGGGTCGGTGAAGGTCTGGAGGACGCCCTGGGTCCGCAGTGAACCGGTAGGCCGGGAGAGCAGGAAGTCCGGCGCGGTCACGGGACGGCCGACGTCGGGGGTGTTCCCTGACGCCACGGCTGGCCTCCCTCGACTCGGGCACCCCGTGGATCCACGCCCCGGCGGCGCCCACGAGTACTCGGTTGATCCTAGGCCGGTCCTCGCCGGGGGTGGGAGGCGGGATCGTCACTAGGATGGTCGCCATGACCGCCTCGAACGTTCGCGTCCGCTTCTGTCCGTCTCCCACCGGGACCCCCCACGTGGGTCTCGTCCGAACCGCCTTGTTCAACTGGGCCCATGCCCGGCACACGGGAGGGACGTTCGTCTTCCGGATCGAGGACACCGACGCCGCGCGCGACTCGGAGGAGTCCTATGAGGCGCTGCTCGACGCGCTGCGGTGGCTCGGGTTGGACTGGGACGAGGGCCCGGAGGTCGGAGGGCCGTACGCGCCGTACCGCCAGTCCGAGCGTCGCAACCTCCACCTGGATGTCGTGCGCAGACTGGTCGAGTCCGGGGAGGCCTACGAGTCGTTCTCCACGGCGGAGGAGGTCGAGGACCGCCACCGTGCGGCCGGACGTGATCCGAAGCTGGGATATGACGGTTTCGATCGTGACCTCACCGAAGAGCAGAAGCAGGCGTACCGCGATGAGGGACGTGGCGCGGTGGTCCGTCTCCGGATGCCGGACGAGGACTTGGGGTGGGACGACCTCGTCCGGGGCGAGACGGTGTTCAAGGCGGGCACCGTCCCGGACTTCGCGCTGACGCGTGGGAACGGCATCCCGCTCTACACCCTGGTCAACCCGGTGGATGACGCCCTGATGAAGATCACGCACGTCCTGCGCGGTGAGGATCTGCTCAGCTCCACACCGCGCCAGATCGCCCTCTACCGGGCGCTGGAGCGCATCGGCGTGGCGGACGGCGTGCCCGCGTTCGGGCATCTGCCGTTCGTGATGGGTGACGGGAACAAGAAGCTGTCCAAACGCGATCCGCAGTCGGACCTGTTTCTGCACCGCGACCGCGGCATGTTGCCCGAGGGACTCCTCAACTACCTCGCGCTGCTGGGCTGGGGTCTGTCGGAGGATCGGGACGTGTTCTCGCTCGGGGAGATGGTGCACGCGTTCGACATCCGCCAGGTCAACGCCAACCCGGCCCGTTTCGACCAGAAGAAGGCCGACGCGATCAACGCCGAGCACATCCGGCAGCTGCCGGCCGAGGAGTTCGCGCGCCGGTTGCGTGAGTTCCTCGTGGCGCACCCCGCAGAGGACGGGTCGACCCTCCCGGAGAGCCTTGACGGCGATCGTTGGTCGACCGTCGCGGAACTCCTGCAGACCCGCATCGTGGTGCTGTCCGACGCGTGGGACCTGATCCGGTTCCTCGTCGTGCCGGAAGCGGAGTTCGCGGTCGACCCGCAGTCGGCGGCCAAGAACCTCAAGGCCGAGGCGCGGGAGGTCGTGGACGCGGCCGTGGCGGCGCTGGAGGGGCTCGGGGAGTGGACCACGTCGGCCATCGAGGCCGCGCTGTCCGCCGCGCTCGTGGAGGAGCTGGGGATCAAGCCGCGCAAGGCCTACGGCCCGGTGCGCGTGGCGGTGACGGGATCGCACATCTCGCCGCCGCTGTTCGAGTCCCTCGAACTGCTCGGTCGCGAGGCCACGATCGCTCGCCTGAAGGCGGCGCCGATCGCGGATTGACCAGCCGATTTGCATTCACCCCACAGGGGTTTGATAGTCTCTTCGAGGTTGCTTCGGAAGGGGCAGCCGAGTGAATGCAGTGGCCTATGGTGTAATTGGCAACACAGCGGTTTCTGGTACCGTCGTTCTAGGTTCGAGTCCTGGTAGGCCAGCTGAGCGCGTCTGACGCGTTCCGCAGCGAGATCCGTAACGGATCCGCGTCCTAAGCCCCCGTCGTCTAGCGGCCTAGGACGCCGCCCTCTCACGGCGGTAGCGTGGGTTCGAATCCCATCGGGGGTACAACGCAGAAGGCGCCCGGAGCACATGCTCCGGGCGCCTTTCTCGTCTCGTCGGGTGTCGCACCGTCCGGGCCGGGGCCGGGCGAGGG
>NZ_JBSHMJ010000020.1:0-71488 GCF_053645265.1 Dietzia sp. NPDC055343
CCGCTCCCCTATCTCGGGAGCGGGCCGGGGCCGTGCATAGTGCTACGAGACGGCTAGCGCCTCAGGGCAGCGAGGATCACTCGCCGCCGGCCAGCTTCGCGCGCAGGGCGGCGAGCTGCTCGTCCGACGCCAGCGAACCGCTGGTCGACTCGGCCTGGCTGGCCTCGGCGGCCGGACGCGAGGCCGGAGCGGACTCCGACGAGTAGTTGGTCGGCGCGGCCTCGGCGGCCTCCGCGGCGGCGGCGCGTCCCTTCTCGATCTGGGCGGTGTGCATCTTGTGACGACGCTCGGCCTCGGCGTAGCGGGCCTCCCACTCCTCACGCTGCTTCTCGAAGCCCTCGAGCCACTCGTTGGTCTCGGGATCGAAGCCCTCGGGGAAGATGTAGTTGCCGGCCTCGTCGTAGCTGTCGGCCATGCCGTACTTCGACGGGTCGAACTCCTCGGTGTAGTCCTCGTCCGCCTGCTTCAGCGAGAGCGAGATACGACGACGATCGAGGTCGATGTCGATGACCTTGACCATGGCGTCGTCGCCCACGGTCACAACCTGGTCCGGGACCTCCACGTGGCGCTCGGCCAGCTCGGAGATGTGCACCAGGCCCTCGATGCCCTCCTCGACGCGCACGAACGCGCCGAAGGGAACGAGCTTGGTGACCTTGCCCGGGACGATCTGGCCGATCGCGTGGGTCCGAGCGAAGTGCCGCCACGGATCCTCCTGCGTCGCCTTGAGCGACAGGGAGACGCGCTCGCGATCCAGGTCGACGTCGAGAACCTCGACGGTGACCTCCTGACCGACCTCGACGACCTCGGACGGGTGATCGATGTGCTTCCAGGACAGCTCGGAGACGTGGACGAGGCCGTCGACGCCGCCGAGGTCCACGAACGCACCGAAGTTGACGATCGAGGACACGACGCCCTTGCGGACCTGGCCCTTCTGCAGCTGGTGCAGGAACTCGGAGCGGACCTCGGACTGGGTCTGCTCGAGCCATGCCCGGCGCGAGAGCACGACGTTGTTGCGGTTCTTGTCCAGCTCGATGATCTTCGCCTCGAGCTCCTTGCCCACATACGGCAGGAGGTCGCGGACGCGGCGCATCTCCACCAGCGAGGCGGGGAGGAAGCCACGGAGGCCGATATCGAGGATGAGGCCGCCCTTGACGACCTCGATGACGGTGCCCTTGACGGCCTCGTCCTTCTCCTTGAGCTCCTCGATGGTGCCCCAGGCACGCTCGTACTGGGCGCGCTTCTTGGACAGGATCAGACGTCCGTCCTTGTCCTCCTTGGTGAGGACCAGAGCCTCGACCTCATCGCCCACCTCGACGACCTCACCCGGGTCGACATCGTGCTTGATGGACAGCTCACGCGAGGGGATGACGCCCTCGGTCTTGTAGCCGATGTCGAGCAGAACCTCGTCGCGGTCAACCTTGACGATCGTGCCCTCGACGATGTCACCATCGTTGAAGTACTTGATCGTGGCGTCGATGGCGGCGAGGAAGTCCTCGGCGGAGCCGATGTCGTTGACGGCTACCTGCGGGGACGTGGTGTTGGTGGTCATATGGTGGGGTGCTCCGAGGTGGATAGGAATCGTAGGTGGGCGGGAAAAACGCGAGCGTGTACGCACGCGACCGTCAACTGTACGCTTCCAGCGTGACGTCCACAAACCCCCCTGGACATGGAGAGTCTGTCCGCGCCTCCCGCACGTGGTGGGATTCCGAGGCCACCGAATATCACGCCACCCACGGGGACTTTCTCGGCGCCCACTCCCCCGACGGCGAGTTCGTCTGGTGCCCGGAAGGCCTGCACGAGGGCGACTGGCGGTTGCTGGGCGAGGTCGAGGGCCGCGATGTCCTCGAGATCGGTAGCGGCTCGGCGCCCTGCGCTCGCTGGATCGCCGGCCGCGGCGCCCGGGCCGTGGCGGTCGACCTCTCCGCGGGCATGCTCCGCGTGGGCGCGGAGGCCGCGAGCAGGTCCACCGGCCCGGCTGCATCGGTTCCTCTGATCCAGGCCGACGCCGGGCGGCTGCCCTTCGCCGACGACAGCTTCGATGTGGCGTTCTCCGCCTTCGGCGCGATCCCGTTCGTCGCGGATTCGGCGGGTGTGATGGCCGAGGCCGCCAGGGTGCTCCGTCCGGGAGGGCGCTTCGTGTTCTCCGTCAACCATCCGATGCGGTGGATCTTCCGCGACGACCCGGGGGTCGACGGGCTCGTCGCCGTCTTCCCGTACTTCGACCGGTCGCCCTACACGGAGTACGACGACGGTGAGCTCACCTACGTCGAACACCATCGGACCGTGGGCGACCGGATCCGGGAGCTGGTCGCGGCCGGCTTCGTCGTCCGGGATCTCATCGAGCCGGAGTGGCCCGAGTGGCTGGACCGGGAGTGGGGCCAGTGGAGTCCTCTGCGCGGGGGGATCTTCCCCGGCACCGCGATCTTCGTGGCCACGCTGCCCTGACATCGCGAGGCCGCCCGTTCGGTGGCCACCCGCGGTCCTGATACACGCGTCCCCTCGCGGGTGACAGCACACG
Source organism: Dietzia sp. NPDC055343 (assembly GCF_053645265.1). Lineage (NCBI taxonomy): Bacteria > Bacillati > Actinomycetota > Actinomycetes > Mycobacteriales > Dietziaceae > Dietzia > Dietzia sp. NPDC055343. The sequence goes on from NZ_JBSHMJ010000020.1 coordinate 2,519, forward strand.
AGGGGACGCGATCCGGCGGCATCGGCGGTCACAGGATCTTCGACAGGAAGTCCTTCGTCCGCTGCTGTGTGGGCGCTCCGAGCACGTCCGCGGGCTTGCCGGACTCGACCACGACCCCGTTGTCCATGAACGCGACGGTGTCGGCGACCTCCCTGGCGAAGCCCATCTCGTGGGTCACCACGACCATGGTCATCCCGGCCTCGGCGAGATCCCGCATCACGGCGAGCACCTCGCCGACCAACTCCGGGTCGAGTGCCGAGGTGGGCTCGTCGAACAGCATGAGCTTCGGCTCCATCGCCAGCGCTCGGGCGATGGCCACCCGCTGCTGTTGCCCGCCCGAGAGCTGAGCGGGGTAGGCGTCGGCCTTGGCCGCGAGGCCGACCGTCTCCAGAAGTCTCCCGGCCCGCTCGGTGGCCGTCGCGCGGGATTCGCCCTTCACCAGCATCGGCGCCTCGATGATGTTCTCGAGTGCGGTGCGATGCGGGAAGAGGTTGAAGTGCTGGAACACCATCCCGATCTCGCGGCGCTGCCTGGCGGCTTCCTTGGGTGAGATCTCGTAGAGCTTGTCGCCCTTCTGCCGGTATCCCACCAGCGCGCCGTCGACGTACAGGCGTCCCGCATCGACCTTCTCCAGGTGGTTGATGCACCGCAGGAACGTCGACTTGCCCGATCCGGACGGACCGACGAGACACAGCACCTCACCGGCGCCCACCTCGAGGTCGATGCCCTTGAGGACCTCCAGCGACCCGAAGTTCTTCACTACCTGGTCGGCCTTGACCATCGGCGTCATCGGTTCCCCCCGGGCTGGTCGGTGACGGTCGGACCCGCGGCCCCGCTGGCGGCCAGTGACGACGGGGTCAGCCCCTCGGCATCGGCCAACGCCCGCAGCTGCTTGCCGGTCAGCTTCCGGGTCGCGCCGCGGGAGAACCGCTTCTCGAGGTAGTGCTGGCCCACCATGAGGACGCTGGTGATCACCAGGTACCAGGTGGCCGCCACGAGCAGCAACGGGATGGGCTGGAAGTTGACCCCGGAGATGTCGCGGGCCTGCCCGTACAACTCCCCGGAGAACGGGATCGCCACCACCAGCGAGGTCGTCTTGAGCATCGAGATGAACTCGTTGCCCGTCGGCGGGATGATCACCCGCATCGCCTGCGGGAGGATCGTCCGACGCATCGTCTGACCCCAGGACATACCCAGCGCCGTGGACGCCTCGGCCTGCCCTTCCGGAACCGACGAGATGCCGGCGCGGACGATCTCCGCCATGTAGGCGGCCTCGTTCATCGCCAGACCGATCACGGCGAGCCAGAAGGCCGAGTAGAGGACCATCGTGTCGTCGAACCGGATGAACTGGATCTCGGTGAACGGGATCCCGAACTGGACCTGCCGGTAGATCGTGAAGACCAGACCCCAGAACAGCAGCTGGACGTAGACCGGTGTCCCACGGAAGATCCACAGGTAGACCCAGGCGACCGACTTGAGCACCGGATTGCTGCTCATCCGCATCACCGACAGGATGATGCCGAGGACCACCGCGAGGATCATCGACAGCAGCGTCAGCGCGATCGTGTAGAACGCCGCGGTACCGAACCGGGTGTCGAACAGGTACCGGCCGTAGGTGTCCCACCCGTAGGCGGGATTGGTGGCGGCGCCCCAGATGAACAGGAACACCAGGACCAGGACGACGACCGCGGAGACCCATCGCCAGGGATGCCGCAGCGGCACCGCCTTGATCGGTGTGGGCGCCGACCCCGAGGGTGTCCCGGTACCCATTTCCGTGCTGCTCACGGAGCGGTCACTCCCGGATCTCGGACTGGGAGATCAGCCCGTTCTCGACGCCCCAGTTGGTGGCGATGGTCTCGAAGTCACCGGATTCGATGAGCTCGTTCGCGGCCGCCTGAAGGGCCACGGCCAGCTCGTTGCCCTTACGCACGGGCCAGCCGTACGGCGCGGAGTCGAACACCTCGCCGACGAGCTGCATTTTTCCGCCGGACTGCTTGACCGCGTACGCCGAGATCGGGGAGTCCGCCGACATGGCGTCGACCTTGCCCAGCGCGACGGCGGTGGAGGCCTCGTCCTGGGTATCGAACTGGACCTTCGTGATCGCGGGCTTGCCCGCGGCGACACAGGCTTCGCTGCGTGCGGGCACATCCTCCTGATCGGAGACGGTGGTGCGCTGGACGGCGACCCGCAGCCCGCACGCGTCATCCGGATTCACGTCGCTGCCCGCGGCGGCGGCCCACTGGATCCCGGCCTCGAAGTAGGTCACGAAGTCGACGGTCTCGAGCCGCTCGGCGTTGACCGTGAACGAGGAGGCGCCCATGTCCATGGTGCCGCCCTCGATGGCGGGGATGATCTTCTCGAAATCCGACTCGCGGAAATCCGCCTCCAGGCCCATGACCGCGGCGACGGCATCCATCACGTCGATGTCGAACCCGACGATCTCGCCGTTCTCGTCCTTGAACTCGTTGGGCGCGTACGGGGTGTTGGTGCCGATCACGATGACCCCCCGCTCGCGTAGTTCCGCCGGGACGAGCGCGGCGATCTCGTCGTTCACCTCGACGGCCACCTCCTCACGCGGTTCACCGGAGTCTTCCGGCCCCTCGGTGTTGGTGGTGCAACCGGTGAGCACGAGGGCCGCGGTGGCGGACATGGCCAGGGCGGCACGCAGTCCGCGCCGTGAAGTGAAGGTCATGACAGGCCTTTCAGGCGTTGTTTAGCCGAATCTGCAATGAACCTAGGGCATCCGGGGACCGGCACAAAATGAATCGGCCGTATCGGATCAGGGTCAGTACGGGATCTGAACGTGGACGGATCGGGGACCCGTCCGGGGTTCAGTGCGCGGCCTCGTCCCAGTCGGGCCCTGTGCCGGTGGACACGTCGAGCGGCACGTCCAGCTCGATGGCCGAGTACATACGATCCACCACCAGGTCTCGCACCTCGTCGAGCTCCCCCTCGGCGACCTCCACCACGAGCTCGTCGTGTACCTGCAGCAGGAGCCGGCTCTTCAGCCCGCGCTCGGAGAGGTCGGCATCGACCCGGAGCATGGCAGCCTTGATGATGTCGGCGGCGGTGCCCTGGATCGGCGCATTGAGTGCGGCCCGCTCGGCGTTCTCCCGCTTGAGCCTGTTGTCCGAGTTGAGCTCGGGCAGGTACCGGCGGCGACCGAACAGGGTCTCGGTGTAGCCGTCCCGCCGCGCCTGTTCGACAACGGCCTTCAGGTAGTCGCGGACCCCGCCGAACCGTGCGAAGTAGGCGTCCATCTGCTCGCGCGCGTCCCCCTGGCTGATCCCGAGCTGCGCGGCCAGACCGAACGCGCTGAGGCCGTAGGCCAGTCCGTAGCTCATGGCCTTGACCCGGCGCCGGAGCTCCGGCGTCACCTCGTCGATCGGCACGCCGAACGCGCGCGATCCGACGAACGAGTGGAGGTCCTCGCCGGTCCGGAACGCCTCGATCAACCCCTCGTCACCGGACAGGTGTGCCATCACGCGCATCTCGATCTGGCTGTAATCCGCGGTGAGCAGGCAGTCGTATCCCTCTCCCACGACGAACGACTGTCGGATGCGGCGCCCGTCCTCGGTACGGACGGGGATGTTCTGCAGGTTGGGGTCCGTCGAGGACAGCCGCCCGGTGGCGGCGACGGTCTGGTTGAAGGTGGTGTGGATGCGCCGGTCGTCGCCGATGGTCTTGATGAGCCCCTCGACGGTGGTGCGCATCTTGGTGGTCTCGCGGTAGAGCAGCAGCGCCTCGAGGAACGCCCGGCCGGGGGTCTCGCCGGTCTCCTTCGCCAGCAACTCCTCAAGCGCCTTGGCGTCGGTGGTGTAGCCGGTCTTGGTCTTCTTGGTCTTGGGCATGCCGAGTGTCTCGAACAGCACGACCTGCAGCTGCTTGGGCGAGCCGAGGTTGATCTGCTCACCGCCGATGGCCGCGTACGCCGCCTCCTGCGCCTGCCGGCCACGGTCGGCGAACCCGTCGCGGAGCTCGTCCAGTGCGGCACCGTCCACCGCGATCCCGAGCGACTCCATCCGCGCCAGCACCGGTACCAGCGGAAGTTCCATCTCGGCGAGCAGCCGGGCGCCGTGCACCTGCTCGAGTTCCACGTCGAGACGGTCCGCCAGATCGACCACCGCGCGGGCGCGGGTCGCGGCCGCGTCGGCGTTCTTCTGCTCGACCTCGGCGTCGTCCTCCTCGTCGAGCAGCGACAGTTGCTTCTCCCCCGCCTCGACCTCGGGGAGCTCCCGCTGAAGGTGGCGCTGGTACAACTCGGCCAGCCCGTAGCTCCGTTGGCCGGGGCGCACCAGGTAGGCGGCGAGTGCCACGTCCATCGTGACCCCGCCCAGGGCGAGACCGCGCCCGACGAGGGCGTGGGTGGCGGCCTTGGCGTCGTGGAGGGCCTTGGCCACCGCCTCGTCCGAGAGCCACGCCTGTAGAGCCTGCTCGTCGGCGGGGCCGATCGCCGCGAGGTCGAGGTGGCCGGAGGCGCCTCCCGCGGCGGCGATGGTGATGGTCTGCGCGTCGCCCGCGCCGGGCTTGGACGGTCCGACGACGACGACGCCATGCCGCTGCCCGGCCGGCGCGTGCGCGGCCAGCCAGTCGGAGACCTCACCGGCGTGCAGGACCGAGGCCTGCTCGAGTGCGACCTCGGCGACCGGCTCGGGTGCCCCCTCCGGCAGGAACGCCTTGAGGAAGCGGTCGCGGGCCTGCGGCCCGAACTCCAGGCGGTCGAACAGCGCGTTGACGTCCGCTCGCTCCGGGGCGTGGCGGACCAGATCCGGGAGCCCGACGCCGAGGTCCAGGTCGCGGGTCAGTTCGGTGATCCGGCGATTGAGCTGCACCTGCGGCAGATGCTCGCGGAAGCTCTCGCCGACCTTGCCCTTGACCTCGTCGGCGTGGGCGATGAGCTCGGACAGTGATCCGTACTGGGTGATCCACTTTGCCGCCGTCTTGTCCCCGACCTTGGGCACGCCCGGCAGGTTGTCGGAGGTGTCGCCACGCAGCGCGGCGACGTCCGGGTACTGGGCGGGGGTCACGCCGTACTTCGCCTCGACGGACTCCGGTGTGTACCGGGCGAGCTCCGAGACCCCCTTGACCGGATACAGGACCGTCACCGCGTCCGTGACGAGCTGGAGAGCGTCCCGATCGCCGGTGCAGATGAACGTGCTCGAGCCCGGGGCCGCCGCGACGGTCTGGGTGGCGAGGGTGGCGATGATGTCGTCCGCCTCGTGGCCCTCGAGCGACAGAGTCCGCACCCCGAGCGCGGCGAGCGCCTCCTGGATGAGCTCGACCTGCCCCTTGAACTCCTCGGGGGCGGCGGACCGGGTCGACTTGTACTCCGGGTACTCGGCCGTGCGGTGCAGCGTCGCGCGGGAGACGTCGAACGCCACCGCGAGGTGCGTCGGCTCCTCCTCCGTCACGAGATTCGCCACCATGGACAAGAAGCCGTAGACGGCGTTGGTGTGCTGCCCCGATGCGGTGGAGAAATTCTCCGCCGGCAGCGCGTAGAACGCCCGGAACGCCAGTGAGTGCCCGTCCAGGAGGAGCAGACGCGCGGGCCCGTCCTCGACGACGGCGGTGGACGGGGTACTGGCTTCGACGGTCTGACTCGTGGTGCTCACACCGCCACTCTAGGGCGGGCGTCGGACAGACGCTCGACGGTCGTCGGTTAGACTTTCCGACCAGCGGCTCGCCGCGCCCGCCCCCGTAGCCCAATTGGCAGAGGCAACGGATTCAAAACCCGTCCAGTGTCGGTTCGAGTCCGACCGGGGGCACGAGGAAGACGCAGGTCATACCGTGTTACGTAGCGGTATGACCTTCTTCTTTTCCTCCTCGGTACGCAGAGAGTACGCACGAGATTCCCCGAGGTTCGCCGCAAGGTGATCGAGATCGTCGTCAAACAGGTGGCCGTACCGGTCCAAGGTGAGGGTCGCTGTGGCGTGTCCAAGCATCCGCTGAACAGCCTTGATGTTGGCCCCGGACTGAATCGCCAGCGACGCCGCAGTGTGGCGCAAGTCGTGCGGTGTCATCCCCGCGATCGGCCGCGCAGCGTCGAACTTCACCCGGTACGTCCACGACGTCAGGAACCCGCCGATCGGTGCCTCAAACACAAGATCATCGTCATCGAGCCCCACAATCACCGGGCGCAACTCCTCGACGAGGAACGCAGGCACCGGTACCGAGCGGTGGGCGTGAGACTTCGGTGGCCCCTCCAACAACTCCTTGCCGACCCGCGTCACCGATTGAGTCACCTGGATCCGGCCCCGCTTTAAGTCGACGTTCCTGGCCCGCAGCGCCACAGCCTCGCCCCACCGCAGCCCCGTGTAGGCCAGCACGAGGGTCAGGACGCGCCACTCCCCCATTCCCGCGGCGAGATCCTCCACCTGGCGGTGAGTCAGGTATCGGCGCTCAAGCGTGACCTTCCGCGGGAGATCCACCCCGACGGCCGGATTCAGCGGGATATGTCGCCGCTTCACCGCGTAGTCGAGCACCCCTCGCAGCACTTGATATGCCTGGATCGTGCGAGATGCTGAGAGTCCCTTCTCGGTGTCTCGGACACCCTTGGACCGCATATCCGAGATCCACGCCTGGACCGCCTCGTGAGTGACGTCCCCGACCGGCACGTCCTCCCAGCGGGGCAGAACCAGCGTGTCCAGTAGTCCGCGGTAGCCCTCCAATGTCTTGGGCTTGAGCTCGCCCTTGGTGGCGTACCAGCCCTCGGCCAGCTCCTTGACGAGAACCTTCTTCTTGGCCGGCTGGACGTAGGTTCCAGTGACGAGATCCGCGGTGACCTCGTCGAGCCAATCTTCCGCGTCACGCTTCCGTTGGAACCGCTTGGTCTGCTCCCGGCCGTCGTCGTCGACGTATCTGGCACGCCAACGCATCCCCTGACCGTGGAGCCGAGTCGGTTCCTTGGTGCCCTTCTTGGTCCACAGATCCTCGACGCCAGAACGACGGTTACGAGTCGGATTCATCTAACTCTCGCCCCTGATCGAACTCGAGAGCTGACCGGTTGATCGCCTCGGCCCAATGCGCTCGATCTGTCTGGTAGTACAGCACGTTCTTCATCGCCTGTTCTGCCTGTGCTTGCGCATCCTCAAGCGACTTTTCGGCGGCCTCCATCAATTCACGCGCCCTTTTTCGATCTAGCTGTTCCTCTTCTGGCCCAGGCCCGTAGAACACCGAGAGAGGCGACATTCCCATTACTTCGGATATCGCCACCGCCTCCGCCACCCGTAGTGGGCGCGAACCGTTCTCAATCTTGGCGACGGTTGTCTGGTGCATCTCGAAGCCTCTTGATGCGAGTTCTTCAGCTATCCGCGCCTGCGACCATCCTCGGACCTTTCTCCAATCCCGAAGCTTGGCACCCAGAGCTTTCTCGTAGAGCTCAGCTCTCTCCCGCGAAAGTTTCGCGACCGCAGCTTCGCCCTCTCCAAGGTGCTTCTCAAGGGCCATTCGGAGTTCTCGGGTCGCTGCGAGATCACGCTTCCGGATCTCCATTGACTTCTTGATGGATTCGGGATCGCTGTAGTCCACGTCGTAGAGAGCGTCGTCGGATCGCTCAACTCTTGGGAGATCATCGTCAGGCATGACCGGAAGTGTATGCCCCAGTTGCTTAACTTCCAAGCATGGCGCTTGCGGGGTGCCGTAGCTGCTGCTACATTCGTGCTGGGCTTGAAAGTCAAGCCGTAGGAGGTTCAAGTGGCACCCACACTGCTCAACGTCGAGGAGGTCGCCGCGATGCTTCGCAAGACCCCCGCTTCGTTCCGATGGATGATCCAGAACGGCACCGCCCCCAAGGGCGCGAAGATCGGCGGACGCCTGTACTGGCGCGAATCCGACGTCCTGGACTGGATCAACGCACAGTTCGAGAAGGCGTCGTGACCCGCATGACCCCGGCCCAATACGTCGCCGGAACCAAGAACGCCACCGGCGGAGGAGCTGCAACTCCTACGTCCACCAGTGGCGTCCAGATGCCCACCCCTGAGAAGGAGGACATGATGTCCAATACTACCCCCGCCCGCCCGTGGCTCGATGAAGCCACCGCCCTCCACCTCACCGACGCGGACCTCGCCAAGCTCGACGACCAGTTCGCACAGTGGCCCGAGGACCACGCTGCCTCCCTCGGAATCGACCTCGTGGAGTACCTGCGCGACTGCGCCGCCTACGCCGCCAAGGTCCGGATGATCATCGGCACCGACGAGATCCCCCTGCCCAACTTCTCCACCGTCGACCGACACAGCCAGTGGGAACTCGACGAGCACGAAACCGACGTCTTCCGCACCGTCACTGCCCAGTACGTCGATGTCGACTCACTCAACGCCACCCTCGAGGCCGACCAGTACGCCGTCTCCGGCCGCCTGGACCTCCGTGTCTACATCGAGGAGGGCGGCACCAACGACCCGGAGCGGCTGAGGCAGTGGGCAACGGATCTCCTCGCCGTGGCCGATCGGTGGACCGAGATCAAGGAGGCCCAGGCATGACCAACTTCTTCTCCATTCACAACGGGGAAGTGATGCTCTCCCTCGAAGGTATGGCCGTCCTGTTCGGTCTCCCCGTCGCCGAGATCGAGGAAGCCGCCCGCCGAGCCAACACCAACGAGGGATGGCTGATCCCCGAGGACTGGATGCGCCGCGGCCGACTCCGCGCCAAGGAAGCGCAGGCCGCCACCGGGCAGGAAGACATGGAATCCGCACTGAGCTACTGGGTCGGCAAGGAGGGCATCCGATGAACGATCACCTGGAGCAGATCCACGAGGACGGCCCCGACGAGTGGAGAGAGCACGCCCGTGGCGTCATGGACTGGCTGGCGTCCGAGGGACAGCCGTTCGACTCCATGCACCTGACCGAGCTCGGAGTCCCGGACCCGCACCACCCCGGCGCATGGGGAGCCCTGTTCCGCGTCTACTCGAACCGCGGTCTGATCGAGCCGCTCGGATTCGAGTACTCCCGCCGGCCGACCCGCTCCGGTGGGATCTGCCGGACCTGGCGCGGCACCGACAAGGCGAGGAGGAACAGCGCGGCATGACCTGGACCAAGCTTGGCACCGAGTTCTTCGACGAGCTTGTCGACCGCGAGTTCAAGCCGGACCTCGATGATGCGTGCCAACTGACGCACGCCCAAGCTGTCCACTTTGTGTACTCGATCGAGGCGATGGACGGCACGTTCCCCAAGCGTGCCGTCCGTCGGTTCGCCACCAGTGACCGAGCGACCGAGGCAGCGCGAGAGCTGGTGCGCACTGGCGTATGGGAGGACACCGGAGAGCGGTACCGGATCCGACACCACCTCGAGGTAGTCCGACAGTCCCTGTTCGCGCAAACCAGCAAGCGCGAGAAGGACCGCGAGCGGCAGCAGAAGCACCGGAACACCAAGGCGGCAAAGGCCACAGGTGTCACGACCGATGTCACGCGTGACGTCGCCGCGACACAGACAGACAGACAGACAACCAAACAACCAGACAGTGACAAGAAGCACCACGAGATCCGCACTCAAGAAGTCGATGACTGGGACGAGAGGTTCGGTCCGTCGTCTGTGCCGTGGGATCCGCAGCCCGTGAGGAGATCAGCATGATCAGGTTGGAGTCCGTATCCGGGTTCTCGGTGTCTCGTCGTGTCCGATGGGTGGTCCTGACTGTCGGGTCGGACCGATACCTTATCGACCCTTCAGAGGCCGTCGAGCTATCGAACGCCTTGGTCGATGCCTCGGAGCAGGAGGTGACCGAGTGACCCTCAAGCGGCCGTGTCTCAAGTGTGGGGAACCGACCCACGGTTCGTGGTGCCCGGAGCACAAGCCGCAACCGTCGAAGTCGCGCCGGGATCGCGGGTACGAAGGCCAGTGGCGCAAAGTCTCGGCCCGCGCCCGCAGGATCCAGCCCTGGTGCTCAGACTGCGATGCGACCACCGACCTGACCGCCGACCACACACCCGAAGCCTGGCGACGCCACGAGCAAGGTCTGCCCATCCGACTCGAGGACGTCGACGTCGTCTGCCGCCCCTGCAACTCCCGGCGCGGACACATCCGGGGGGACAACCCCGGGTGGAGCGACGGAGCACCCGTCGGCAAGGCATCGGGACGAACTCAAACCCCTGGGGGTATTCGGTGAAGGGCGGTCCGAAGGGGCCGAGGGTGATGGATCCGCTTCCGTGGAGGCCGCGGATGCGGGGGTCGGATCAGTTCGTGGAGTTCTGCCGGCGGTTTCTGGTGACGCCGAAGGGTGCGGGGGCGAAGAAGCCGATCCGGGTTCGTGATTGGCAGAAGGATCTGGTGGGGACTCTTCTGGATGATGATCGGCCGCTGGTGGTGTGGTGTCTGCCTCGTGGTCAGGGGAAGTCGACGATCACCGCAGCCCTCGCCCTCCATCACGTTTTCATGTCTGGGATCGAGGGTGCCCGCGCTGTGATCGTGGCCCAGGACGAGCGGTCCGCGACTCGGATGCTGACGACCGCGGCGCGGATGGTGGCGCTGAACGAGGAGCTGGACTCGAGGGCGTGGGTCTACAAGGACCGCATCACGATTCCTGGCACGGATTCGCACATTGTGGCGCTGCCGGGTGAGGCTGCCCGGATCGAGGGTGAGGATGCGTCGTTGGCGATTGTGGACGAGGTCGGCATCGTCCGCCGGGATGCGTTCGAGTCTGCGCTTCATTCGACGGGTAAGCGGGCCGGGTCGAAGCTTCTGGCGATTGGTACGCCGTCGCCGCCGTCGTGGCGCGAAATGTCGCCGCTTCTGGATCTGGTGCTTGATGGTCGCGCTAACCCGGACGGTGCGGATCTTCGGGTGGTGGAGTATTCGGCCCCGATCGGATGCGCTGTGGATGACGAGGAGGCGTGGGCGGCCGCTAATCCTGGTCTGGATGATCTGGTCCAGCGGTCCGCGCTCCGAGCGGCTCTGCCTCCTCGCTCGCGTGAGTCGGAGTTTCGGCGTGCTCGGCTCGGTCAGTGGGTGGAGCAGGATGATGCCGCTTTTCTTCCGCCGGGGACGTGGCCGAAGTTGTCGACCGGCCGCGGTGTCCCGGACGGGGAACGGGTGGTCCTGGCTCTGGACGGTTCGTTCAACGGGGATGCGACCGCTCTGGTCGTGGCGACGGTCGACAAGCAGCCGCACATGGACGTGGCCGGCTTGTGGGAGCCGCCGGACGGGGACGAGTCGTGGCGGGTGCCGATCCTCGAGGTGGAGCAGACGATCCGGCAGGCGTGCCGCCGCTGGAACGTGCTCGAGTTGACCGCCGACCCGTTCCGGTGGGCTCGCACCTTGCAGCTCCTGGACTCCGAGGGCATCCCGGTGACCGAGTTCAACCAGACCTCCGCTCGCCTAACCCCGGCGACGACGGACGCGTATCAGGCGGCGATCAACGGCGAGATCTCGCACAGCGGGAACACCGATCTGGCCCGCCATGTCGGTAACGCGACGGTGACCGAGGACGCCCGAGGGGTGCGGCTGGCGAAAGAGAAACGCGGCTCTCATCGCCGTATCGACCTCGCGGTGTGCGTGGTCATGGCCCATTCACGAGCGACGTGGAGGGCATCAACGAAGAGACGAAAGAAAGCGAAAGGGTTTCGATCATGAACGACCTTCTCACCGGCCTGTTGCAGCAACTCGACGCGCCTGCGGCTCGCCTGGACATGCTGGACCGCTACTACCACGGGGAGCAGCCGCTCGCGTTCCTCGCCCCGGAGGCCCGAGACGCCCTCGGTAACCGGCTCACCACTCTGGCGACGAACATTCCGCGCCTACTGGTGGACTCGATCGCTGAACGTCTCCGCGTCGTGGGATTCGACCGGGACGACATCTGGCCGGCGTGGATCGGCTCTGATCTCGATCAGCTCGCCCCGCTGGCACACCGGGAGGCTCTGACCCTCGGAACGTCGTACGCGATCGTGTGGGCGCATCCTGACGGGTCTCCGAACGTGTCTATCGAGTCCCCCCGTCAGGTTGCGGTGCTCAGGGATCCGTCGACCCGCCGGATCGTCGCCGCGGTCAAACGTTGGCGCACCGCCACCACCACCGAGGCGGTTCTGTACGAGCCGCACCGCATCACCCGACACTCGGCGAACTCGGCCGGCGCCACCACGGTCGGATACCGCACCGTTGACGTGATCGACAATCCGCTCGGTGTCGTCCCGGTCGTCGAGTTCCGCAACGCCACCCGACTGTTGCAAGAGGGACGCTCGGAAATGGCGGACGTGCTGTCACTGTCCGATGCTCTGTCGAAGCTCACCGTGGACATGCTGGTCGGGTCGGAGTACACCGCCCGCCCCCGCCGGTGGGCGACCGGCCTGGAGCTCGAGGAGGACGACGACGGTAACGAGGTCTCGCCGATCTCCGAGGGCGACCGGATGATGATCAATCAGGAGCCGGACGGGAAGTTCGGTCAGCTTCCCGGTTCGGATCTGTCGGGGTACGAGACCGCGATCGGGACAATCATGCGCCAGATCTCCGCGGTGTCCGGTCTGCCGGAGCACATGCTCGGCATCGGTGGCGACAACCCCACGAGCGCCGATTCGATCCGCGCTTCCGAGGCCGCGCTCACGGCCAAAGCGGAGGCCCGTCAGCAAGCATTCGGCAGGTCGTGGGAGCAGGTGGCCCGCCTCATGGTCGGTGTGCGTGACGGTGTCGATCCGGAGCGTGTCGAGGTGCGTGTCCGGTGGGCGGACGCGGCGACCCGCTCGATCGCGCAGGAGGCCGACGCGGTGACGAAGCTGTACGCGGCCGGCCTGTTGCCCGCCACAACCGCGCTGGCACGCCTGGGGTACTCCCCGGACGAGATCGAGCAGATCCGCGCTCTGCGTCGCGCTGAGGCTCTCGACAATGCCGGGGTGGACGTCCTGCGAGGTCTGGCCTCATGAGTTTCCGCGCCGAGCTGATCGGTCTCGGGTCGACCGCCGAGAAGTCGGTGATCGAGGTGTATCGCCGGTTCCTCGACGGGACGATCACCCGCGACATGGCCGTCGAGCTGATCTCGGTCCTGGTGCAGAAGTTCAACCTCCAGGCCGCCGCGCTGGCTGACCTGTCGCTCGCCGCGACGCTCATGGTGGAGACCGCCGCGCCGGTCCCGGTCACCGCGACGTCGACCGCCGTGGAAGTGGACAGGCTGTCCAAGGCCGCGTCGACCGCGCTGACCGTAGCCGAAGCATCCGAGGTTCCGGAGGCGATCATCGCCCGCCTGGCCCGCGCTGAGACGTTCAACGCCGGCCAGGACGCCTACAGCACCGGGATCTCCTCCTCGCCCCACACAGCGGGCTGGATCCGCGGCATCTCGCCGAACTGTTGCCAACTCTGCGAGTGGTGGTGGCGAGAAGGCCGCGTCTGGCCAAAAGCTCACCCGATGCCCAGGCACAAGGGCTGTACCTGTTCACCGATCCCCGTGGTCCGTTCCGACATCAAGTCGACCGGCCACACTCGTCGCCTCGCCGCCGAGGCCGCTATCGAAGGAGTACCCGCATGACCGACCAGCCCACCGACGACGTCACCGAGGATCGCGTTTCAGACGCGACCCCCGAGGATCAGATCTCAGATCCGACCCCCGAGGGTGACAGCCCAGATGCGACCCCCGACGAGCCCGAGACGTTCCCCCGCAAGTACGTGGAGGAGCTCCGAGACGAGAACGCCCGATACCGCCAGCGAGCCGGGCAGGCTGACGAGCTGGCAAACCGGTTGCACCGCCTCATGGTCGAGCGAACCGGCCGCCTGGCAGACGCGGACGATCTACCGTTCGATCAGGCGCACCTCGACGACGAGGATGCCCTCAACACGGCGATCGAGGATCTCCTCGCCCGTAAGCCGCACCTCGCCTCACGTCGGATTGTCGGAGACGTAGGGCAGGGTGTCACCGACAACGCCCCCACTGACCTCGCCGCGATCCTGCGACGAGCAGCCAACTGAAAGGAACCGTATGGCGAACGAGAAGAAGGCAGCAGCCCAGGAAGCGATCCTGGACGCAATCATCGGATATGCCCCGCGAGCCGGCAACGCCGAAGCTATTCGCAATCTCGCCGAGGCATACAGCCTCGTAAGGACCGGAGAGCCGGGCAAGGAACGACGCGCAGCCGCGATCTAGCGTCACTGTGACATAATGGCGGGGACGGTCCTGGTGGCCGTCCCCGTCAGTGTCCTGGTGGCACGGGTAGAGACCACTCCCCGACGCCTTGAAAGGGCACCGCCATGACACAGACCACCGCCGACTACCCGATCCACATTCGGGAACACGTCGCCTCCCTCCTCGTACAGCCGCTCGAGACCACCTCTTTCGTGCTCTCCTCCGGCGTTCGGATCTTCGACTCCGCAAACCCGCTCCGCATCCCCCGCCTGGTCTCCTCCGGCGAGGTCGGCTACGTCGGTGAGGGCGAGGAGATCCCCGACGAGTACGAGGCCCAGTTCGCTGAGATCACCCTCATGCCGACTGACCGCAAGTCCATCAAGCGGATCACCCGCTACACCAACGAGCTCCTGCGCATGTCGACCGCCGGCCTGGACTCGATCCTCAAGACCCGCCTCGTCGGAGACGTCGCTTCCAAGCTCGACGACGAGCTCCTCGCCGGCACCGGAGCCTCCGGCGGCATCACCGGCATCCTCAACCAGGCCGGCACTCAGGCCGCCGAGCTGGACCTGACCACTGCGGACACGTTCCTCGACGCGCTCGCGCTGACCACCGCGGCCGAGGTCACCCCGAACCGTTGGTTCATGAACGGCTCGGACTTCATCACCGTCCGCAAGATCAAGGACACCGCCGGGAAGTACCTCCTCGAGTCGGACCTGACCCGCGACACCACCTACCGGCTGTTTGGCATCCCGGTGACCGTCACGAACAAGGTGCCGGCCGGTAAGGCGATCCTCGCGGACACTTCCCAGATCGCCGTCGTGCGCGACGTCAACCCGTCGATCACCGTCCTGACCGAGCGGTACGCCGAGTTCGACGAGGTCGGCATCCGCGTCGTCTGCCGTTACGACCTCGGCCTCCTCCACCCGGAGGGTGTCGTGGTCCTGAGCACCGCGACGCCGTGACCGACGGTCAGCGGGTAGCTGACTTCCTCGGCCGGGGCGACGACGACACACTTGTCGCCCTGGCCGGTCAGCACGTCGAGATCATCACCGCCATGGCTCAGGCGTACACCCGCGGCCGAGGCTTCGTCCAAGGTGTCCCGGCCGCCGACCTGGACGCGGTAATCACCACCGCCACGGCCCGCATGGTGGCGAACCCGGAGCAGCTCCCGAAGGACCAGACCGCCGGCCCGTTCTCGCAACGCACCTACGCCGGGTTCAAGGGCTGGTCACTGGCCGAGACGTTCGTCCTCGACAGGTACCGCAAGAAGGCCCTGTAGGGCTCATGGGGCAGGTGTTCGACCGTGAACACCTGCCCTCGGTACGCAGAGAGTACGCAGGAGATCCACTCCGCAACTTCACCCGCCAATAAGCGACACCGCGTTACCGCAGGTAGAAGCATTATCGTCAATATCGGCCACAACTCCCCCACCTGGGACAACAGGTCTAGATCGGATTCAAAACCCGTCCAGTGTCGGTTCGAGTCCGACCGGGGGCACCACGTACGGCCGACCCTCTCCCGCCCTGTCCGTCAGACGTGTCCCCCGGACCGTCATTCGACGTCGGACGGCATGGACCCCACATATATTCGCGTGGCATCCGGCTGCTCCCCGCCGTTCTCTGCGGGGCGCCGCTTCCCGGATCCCTGATCCGTAAGAGGAGACTCGTTGACGACCCCGAAATCCGTGGCACCCGACACAGGCGACGACCGCGGTGGTACCGACCAGAGTGGTTCCGACGGCAGTGAACTGAGCCGCAGACAGATACTCGTCATCCTCGCCGGCCTCATGGCCGCGATGTTCCTGTCCAGCCTCGACCAGACCGTGGTCTCGACGGCGATCCGGACCATCGCCGACGACCTGGACGGGCTCAGCGCCCAGGCATGGGTCACCACGGCGTACCTGCTGACGTCGACCATCTCGACACCCCTGTACGGGAAGTTGTCCGACATCTACGGACGCAAGCCGTTCTTCATCGTGGGCATCATCATCTTCGTGGCCGGTTCGATACTGAGCTCGTCCTCCACGTCGATGTACGAACTCGCCGCGTTCCGCGGTTTCCAGGGCCTCGGCGCGGGCGCCCTGATGTCGCTGTCGCTGGCCATTCTCGGTGACATCCTCCCGCCCCGCGAGCGCGCCAAGTACCAGGGCTACATGCTGGCGGTCTTCGCCACGTCGTCGGTGCTCGGCCCGCTCATCGGCGGGTTCTTCGCCGGTACGAGTTCCATCCTGGGCATCGCCGGGTGGCGGTGGGTCTTCCTGGTCAACGTCCCGATCGGGGCGATCGCACTGACCATGGTCATCCTCACCCTCAACGTGAAGAACGTGCGGGTGCAGCAGCGGGTGGACTGGGCGGGCGCGGCCGCCATCATCGTGGCGCTCGTCCCGCTGCTGGTCGTCGCCGAGCAGGGCAGCACGTGGGGTTGGGGCTCGCCCATCGCGCTGGTGTGCTACATCGTCGGTGTTCTGGGCATCGGCGTGTTCGTCATCGTCGAGGCCCGCGCCGGCGACCACGCCCTGATCCCCTTGAGGCTGTTCCGCGATCGCACGTTCACGATCATCACCATCGGCAGCGTCATCGTGGGCATGGCCATGTTCGGGGGGCTGATGACCCTGCCGCTGTACATGCAGATCGTGCACGGCGCCGACCCTATGAAGTCCGGTCTCATGATGCTGCCGCTCGTGGTGGGCATGATGGGCGCCTCGATCGTCTCGGGCCAGCTCATCTCCAAGACCGGCTACATCCGCGGGTACCCGATCGCCGGTACCGCCATCGCCGCGGTGGGGCTGTTCCTGCTATCGACAATCGATGCCCACACCTCGCTGTGGCTGGTGATGGCCTACATGTTCATCATGGGGATCGGCCTGGGTAACTGCATGCAGCCGCTGACCCTGATCATCCAGAGCACGGCGAGGCCCCAGGAGATCGGCGTGGCCACCGCCGCTGCCACGTTCTTCCGTCAGCTCGGCGGCACCGCCGGCGTCGCGGTCTTCCTGTCCATCCTGTTCAGCCGCGTCGGAGGGGCGATCCGCGACCAGCTCGAGATCGCGGAGAAGAACGGCAGCCTCGCACGCGGGATCCGGGAAGGTCTGGCCGACCCGTCACTGCGGCAGGACAAGGAGGCCTACTCGATCCTGGAGGCCCTCGCGGATCCCGGCGGCGGGGCGGCGGGGGGCGCTCGAGGCCGCGACCAAGGATTCCGCCGTGATCAACCGTCTCCCGGCTGCCGTCGCGTACCCGTTCGAGCAGGGCTACGCGCTGAGCATGTCCAGCATCTACCTGGTGGCCGGGATCCTGGCCGTCATCGCCACGGTGGTCCTGTTCTTCCTGCCCCGCATCGTGCTGCGGACGACCTCACCGCAGGCGGACGCCGCCCGGGCCGCTGCAGCGGCCGCGGCCTCCGGCACACATCCGGAGGCCGCGGAGGTCGCCGCCACTCCAGCCCCGGTCGTGGCGGACGGTCCGGAGACTCCGGACGTGGGCGGAGCGACCGACCCCCGCGGGGCCGGAGGGGCGACGACGACGAGCAGTTCCCCGCCCGACCCGGCCCGCTGAGGCGCGGACACCCGGCGGGCCTGCCCGGGCCCCGACCGAGCAGGCCCGCCGACCGGACGAACGCTACCGTCCGGCGGGCTCCCCGTTCTGACTGCGCACCCTACTTCTCGGCGTCGGCCTTGAGGTTGGTCAGCAGCTCGTGCTGGATCCGCTTGAGGCCGGCCGGGGCGAAGGTGCGCTCGAAGAAGCCACCGACTCCCCCGGCGCCGTCCCACGAGGTGGTCATCTCGACCAGCGAACCGCCGGTGGCCTCCCGCACGGTGTAGGTCGTGGCCATGGAGGAGTTCGCGTCCTGCTCCACGAGTGACCAGTGTCCGGCGGCGTCCTCGACCGTGACGCTCACCTTGACGTCGCGGCTGCGCTTCTTGGTGGCCTGGAGGTGCCAGGCGGCGACGGTGCCCTGGCCCTGCCCGCCCTCGATAAGCCGGTAGGCGCTGAACTGCTCGGGCTGGATGCGTGGGCGCACGCCCGCATAGTCGGCGATAGCCGTGGTCACGGCCTCGACTGGCGCCTCGATGACGATGGTGTTGGTGGCGGTGACCCTGGCCATGTGTGGTGTTCCTCCTCGCGAGGCCCGACCTGGTCGCGGACCGGTGTTCGCCGGGCCGGCACCCACGGACGGGCGCGTCGGACAGGAACCATCCTGCCCGACGCGCCCGTCACTGTGCGAGGTGCGGATCAGTGCCCGCGTCGGATCCACTCCTCCAGGTGCGGGGACTCGTCCCCGACCTTGGTGCCGTCGCCGTGGCCGGTGTGCACGAGTGTCTCGGCTGGCAGGGTGAGGATGCGCTCCCGGATCGAGGTGATGATGGTCGGGAAGTCCGAATACGAACGCCCGGTGGCGCCCGGCCCCCCGGAGAACAGGGTGTCACCGGAGAACAGGACTCCCGCCTCGGGGACATGGAAAACACATGATCCCGGCGAATGACCGGGGGTGTTCATGACGTCGACCCGCGTGCCCGCGATCTCCAGCTTCTGACCGTCCGCGAGGTCTCCGTGGGACACGTCGGGATGGGTCTCGTCCCACAGCATCTGATCGCCGGGGTGCACCAGAATCGGGGCGTCGAGTTTCTCGGACAACTCGGGGGCCACCGTGATGTGGTCGTTGTGGGCGTGCGAACACAGGATGCCCTTGACCTTGCGTCCGGCCACCGCGTCGATGATCGGCTGAGCGGTGTGGGCGGCGTCGATCACGAACACCTCGGAATCGTCACCGAGGATCCAGATGTTGTTGTCCACCTCCCATTCGCCGCCGTCGAGCGCGAAGATCCCGCTCGTGACGACCTTCTCGATACGCAGCCCGCCGGTGTGGCTGGCACTGGTGTAGGTCTCGCTCACAACGTCACCACCGATCGCAGGACAGAGCCCGCCTTCATCGCATCGAACGCCGCCTCGACCGCGTCGATACCGATCCGCTCCGAGACGAACTTGTCCAACGGCAGACGACCCTGCAGGTGCAGATCGACGAGCATCGGGAAGTCGCGCTCCGGCAGGCAGTCCCCGTACCACGAGGACTTGAGGGAGCCGCCACGACCGAAGAAGTCGAGCAACGGCATCTCGAGTCGCATCTCCGGGGTCGGGACGCCGACCAGGACCACGGTCCCGGCGAGGTCTCGCGCGTAGAAGGCCTGCTCGTAGGTCTCCGGACGACCGACCGCATCGATCACCACGTCCGCGCCGAACCCTCCGGTGAGCTCCTGGATCGCCGTCACCGGGTCCGTCCCTCGCGAGTTGACCGTGTGGGTGGCGCCGAAGTCCTTGGCCCATTCGAGCTTGGTGTCATCGATATCGACCGCCACGATCGTCGAGGCGCCGGCGAGCCGGGCGCCGACGATGGCCGCGACGCCCACTCCGCCACACCCGATGACCGCGACCGACTGGCCACGGCTCACGCCGCCGGTGTTGACGGCGGCGCCGATGCCGGCCATCACGCCGCATCCGAGCAGGCCCGCTACGGCCGGATCGGCCGACGGATCCACCTTGGTGCACTGGCCCTCGTGCACGATCGTCTTGTCGATGAACGCGCCGATACCGAGCGCGGGCGTGAGCTCGGTGCCGTCGGTCAGCGTCATCTTCCCGGAGGCGTTGTGGGTCGCGAAGCAGTACTGCTGCTGGCCGCGCTTACAGGCCCGGCACTCGCCGCACACCGCGCGCCAGTTGAGAACCACGAAATCGCCCTCGGCCACGTGCGTGACGCGCTCGCCCACGGTCTCCACGATGCCCGCGGCCTCGTGGCCGAGCAGGAACGGGTACTCGTCGTTGATCCCGCCGTCGCGGTACGCGAGGTCCGTATGGCAGACCCCACACGCCTGCACGCGGACGATGACGTCGTTCGGTCCGGGGTCGGGGACC
The DNA here is from genome assembly GCF_053645265.1 of Dietzia sp. NPDC055343. Lineage (NCBI taxonomy): Bacteria > Bacillati > Actinomycetota > Actinomycetes > Mycobacteriales > Dietziaceae > Dietzia > Dietzia sp. NPDC055343. Next base: position 22,453 of record NZ_JBSHMJ010000020.1, read on the forward strand.
ACGATGTCGACCAGCTCGACCTCGGCCCCCTTGCTGCGGGCGATGACGCCCTTGACGGTCTGCGACATTGATCGCCTCTCCGCTAGATCTGAATACTCCCGCACCACTGTGTCAGAAAGCCCGACCGGTGGCGCGACAACAGCTCGCGCCCCGCCTCCCGGGTGGGAGACGGGGCGCGAGATCAGGTGTCGAGCCGGGCCGAAGTATCAGACGACGACGCCGTTGCCGCGCAGCCACGGCACCGGATCGATCCACTGGCCGGCGGCGTTGCGGACGCCGAAGTGCAGGTGCGGGCCGGTCGAGTATCCGCGGTTGCCGACGGTGCCGATGACCTGGCCGGCGTTGACGCGCTGGCCGACGGAGACGTAGTTCGTGTCGTTGTGGCCGTACTCCAGCAGCTCGCCGTCATCGGTCTGGATCCGGATCCACAGGCCGTAACCGGACGCGGGCCCTGCGGCGACGACCTGGCCGGACTTGGCGGCGTACATCGGGGTGCCGATGGGCGCCCCGAAGTCGGTGCCGTTGTGGAACGTGCCCCACCGCGGGCCGAAGCCCGAGGTGATGGGGCCGTGGGTGGGTGCGTGTGCGCCCCCGACGCCCGGGACGCCCAGCGAGCCGAGCATGGACGGATCGATCGCGAAGTCGTTCGCGTAGTCGCGCAGCTGCTGCTCGTTCAGCCCGATGCCCTGGATCACACCCTGTGCCATCTCGGCGAGCTGGTCGGGATTGACCTCCGCCGACTGGGCGGAGGCGGCGGGAGCGGCGGCCATGGCGACGCCACCGGAGAGAGCTGCACCGGCGACGGCGCCGGCGACGAGGCGACCCATCCGGGCCGACGAACGAACTGCACGGTGACGGCCGGTGGCCGCAACGGAGCCATCGACACCGAGCCGGTCGGCGAGCTCGGCGAAGGGGATGCGAGTGGCGTCGGTCATCAGGGAAACCTCAAAGTCTGTTGCGGGGTAGAGCAGAGGGCCGACCGGCTTCCCCGGTGGCCTCCAAAAAGGTAACAGAACTGTATCGGTGCTGTCACGCCAAAAAAACAAATAGGCGCAAAGATGCCGGTCAGCGAACTGCTGACCGGCACCTACGCGACGTTATCCGACAGTGATCAGTGGTCGGCCTCGCCCATCCGGTGGACCAGGATGAAGTTCGTCGACCCCTCGACGCCCGGCACGTTCCCGGCCACGAGCACGATGAGATCGTCCTCGTTGTAGCCCTCGAGCGGGAGCAACATCTCATCGGTGACCTTGACGACCTCCGCGGTGTCGTTGATCCGGTCGGTGAGGAACGTCTCGGTGCCCCACGTCAACGCCAGCTGGCTGCGGATCCTCGGGTCGCCGGTGATCGCGATGAGCGGCAGGTGACTGTGCAGACGCGCCAACCGCCGCACGGTGTCACCGGTGGAGGTGACCGCGACCAGAGCCTTCGCCCCCAGCCGCTCGCCGATCTCCTTGGCCGAGTACGAGATCACGCCGCGCTTCGTGCGCGGGATGTGGACGAGGTCCGGCGCCGCGGTGGAGTCCGACTCGACGGCGAGGGCGATCGACGACATCGTCCGCACCGCGTCGATCGGGTACTTGCCCACGGAGGTCTCCCCGGACAGCATCACCGCGTCCGCGCCGTCGAGCACTGCGTTGGCCACGTCAGACGCCTCCGCCCGAGTCGGCCGGGAGTTCCCGATCATCGACTCCAGCATCTGGGTCGCGACGATCACGGGCTTGGCGTTCTCACGGGCGATCTGGATGGCCCGCTTCTGGACGAGCGGCACCTCCTGGAGCGGCAACTCCACGCCGAGATCACCACGGGCGACCATGATCGCGTCGAACGCCAGCACGATGGCTTCGAGGTTCTTGATGGCCTCGGGCTTCTCCAGCTTGGCGATGACCGGCGCATGGATGCCGACCTCATCCATGATCTCGTGCACCAGGTCGACGTCGGCCGGGGAACGGACGAACGACAACGCGATGAAGTCCACGCCCAACTCGAGCGCGAAACGCAGGTCCGCGATGTCCTTCTCACTCAGCGCGGGGACCGAGACGTTCATTCCGGGCAGGGAGACGCCCTTGTTGTTGGAGACCGTGCCGCCCTCCGTGACCAGGCAGTGCACATCCTCTCCCTCGACCCGCTCGACGGTGAGGCCGATGTTGCCGTCATCCACGAGCAGCCGGTCGCCGGGGCGCGCGTCATCCGCGAGCCCCTTGTAGGTGGTGGAGACGCGCTCCTTGGTGCCCTCGACCTCCGCGACGGTGATGACCACGCGGTCGCCCTCCGCCCAGACGTGGCTGCCCTCGATGAAGCGGCCGAGCCGGATCTTGGGCCCCTGGAGGTCGGCGAGCACGCCCACCGCGCGGCCGGACTCGTCCGAGGCCTTACGGACCCAGCGGTAGTTCGTCTCGTGATCGGAATGCTCGCCGTGACTGAAATTCAGTCGCGCGACGTCCATTCCGGCGTCGACGAGTTCACGGATGCCGGCTTCGGAGGCGACGGCGGGACCCAGGGTGCAGACGATCTTCGTACGACGGTTCACCCGGACCAATCTAGTCCCCTCGGTCGGACTGCCGGTGAACCGGACGTCAACGACCGGCCAACGGGGGTGCTTCCCCCGACTATCCGGTGTTGTCGCCTCCCGCCGGGCGGTGCGAGTCGGCGCCGGCACGGCCGGGTGCCGGGTCGTCGGCGTTGTCCGAGGGGACGGTGTTGTCCGAGGCGACAGTGTTGTCCGAGGCGACGGTGTCGGCCTCGTCCGCAGCTCGCAGCTCCGCGGGTTCCTCGCGGCCCCGACGGGCCCGCCAGACGTAGATCAGCGCCACCACCATCACGACCACCGAGACGATGGTGTTGATGCGGAGACCGAACACCAGTGTCGCTTCGTCGGCGCGCATGAGCTCCACCCAGAACCGACCGAAGCAGTACAGCGCCACGTACAGGGCGAAGACGCGGCCGTGGCCGAGCCGGAACCGGCGGTCGACCAATACCAGGACGACCGCCACGAGAACGTTCCACACCAGCTCGTAGAGGAACGTGGGATGGACGGTCGCGAGCACCTGGCCGGTGGATCGCCCGATGGTCTCGGAGTAGCCGTAGGTCTCGTCGTAACGTTGGTAGATCTCCAACGCCCACGGCACATCGGTCTCGCGACCGTAGAGCTCCTGGTTGAAGTAGTTGCCCAGTCGGCCGATGCCCTGCGCCAACACGATGCCGGGCGCCACGGAGTCGCCGAACGCGCCGATGGCACGGATGCCCTGTTGCCGCAGGCCGATGTAGGCACCGAGCGCGCCGAACAGGACGGCGCCCCAGATCCCGAGGCCGCCGTCCCAGATCTTCAGCGCGTCGACGGGGTTCTTCCCCTCACCGAAGTAGCGGTACCAGTCGGTCGCGACGTGATAGACGCGGCCGCCGATCAGTCCGAAGGGAATGGCCCACAACGCGGTGTCGATGACCACGCCGGCCCGACCGCCGCGGGAAACCCAGCGCTTCTCGCCCCACCAGATCGCCACGACGATCCCGAGGATGATCCACAGCGCATAGGCGCGCAGCGGCAGCGGCCCGATCTCCCACACCCCCTGCGGCGGACTGGAGATCATGACGGACGCCCCGGCCGGCGCACGCCCTCGGCGAGCTCGGCGGTGAGTCGGCCCAGTTCCCCGAGTCCCTCCAACGCGGCGGTGATCAACGCGGAACCGACGATCACGCCGTCGGCGTACGAGGCGATCTCCGCGGCCTGGTCGCCGTTGCGGACCCCGAGTCCGACGCCACAGGCCAGACCCGAGAGCTCGCGCACACGGGCCGTGAGCACCTCGGGGGCGTCCGTGACGACGTCACGGGCGCCGGTCACACCCATGACCGCCTGGACATAGACGAACCCGCCGGTCTGCGCCAGCGTCATGGCGAGGCGCTCCGGCGTGGACGACGGCGCGACCAGGAATACCCTGTCCACGCCATGCGCATCGGTGGCCGCGATCCACTCGTCCGCCTCGTCCGGGATGAGGTCCGGGGTGATCACTCCGGCTCCACCGGCCTCGGCGAAGTCGGCGGCGAACCGCTCCACGCCGTACTGCAGGATCGGATTCCAGTAGCTCATCACCGCCGGCACGGCGCCGGCCTCGGCGACGGCGCGGACCACCTCGAAGGTGTCGCGAACCCGGAAGCCGGCCTCGAGCGCGGTGTTGGCGGCCGCCTGGATGGTCGGGCCGTCCATCATCGGGTCGGAGTACGGGATACCCACCTCGACGACATCGCACCCATTGGCCACCATCGTGCGCACGGCCTCGATCGATCCCTCGAGTGTCGGATACCCGGCCGGGTAGTACCCGATGAGCGCGGCCCGGTCCTCGGCCCGGCACCGCTCGAACACGTCACTGAGAACGCTCATCCCTCGACTCCCCCGTCCGCGTACGCACCCTCGCCGTCGTCGTCGGTCTGGCGTGAATCAACCCCGGCCTCGGGCGGGGCGCCCCCGTCCAACAAGCCGAACCACCGGGCGGCGGTGTCGACGTCCTTGTCTCCTCGACCCGACACGTTGACCAGGATCAGCCCGACGCCCTCGGCGGCGAGCTGGGCCGCGCCCGCGACCGCGTGCGCGGACTCGATCGCCGGGATGATGCCCTCGGTGCGGCACAGCTGGGCGAAGGCATCCATGGCCTGCGAGTCCGTGACCGGGCGGTACTCGGCCCGGCCGACCTCGGACAGGTGTGAGTGCTCCGGCCCGACACCGGGGTAGTCCAAACCCGCGGAGATGGAATGCGACTCGATGGTCTGGCCGTCCGCGTCCTGCATCAGGTGCGCGTACGAGCCCTGGAAGACGCCCGGGCGGCCGGCGTTGACGGTGGCCGCGGTCCGCCCGGTGTCCACACCGTCCCCGCCGGCCTCGCAGCCCACGAGTCGTACCGAGGCGTCGTCGATGAACGGATGGAACAGGCCGATCGCGTTGGAGCCGCCGCCGACGCACGCGACCGCCGCGTCAGGGAGCCTGCCGGCCTGGTCGAGCATCTGCGCTCGCGCTTCCGTTCCCACGATCCGCTGGAAATCACGGACCATCGCCGGGAACGGATGGGGCCCGGCTGCCGTGCCGAAGGCGTAGTAGGTGTCATCCGCCCGGGACACCCAGTCCCGCATGGCCTCGTTGATGGCGTCCTTGAGCGTGGCCGAGCCGATCTCCACCGCCTCGACCTCCGCGCCCAGCAGCCGCATCCGGGCCACGTTCAGCGCCTGGCGCCGCACGTCGACCGCGCCCATGTAGACCTTGCACTCGAGCCCCAGCAGCGCGCACGCGGTGGCCGTGGCGACACCGTGCTGACCGGCGCCCGTCTCGGCGATCACCCGCGACTTGCCCATCCGCTGGGCCAGCAGCGCCTGCCCGAGAACGTTGTTGATCTTGTGCGAGCCCGTGTGGTTGAGATCCTCACGCTTGAGGAACACGCGGGCGCCCACCTCGGCACCGAACCGCTCCGCCTCGTACAGCGGTGACGGGCGTCCGGAGTAGTGACGCTGCAACCGGTCCAGCTCCCCGAGGTATCCCTCGTCTGCGCGCGCCTTGCCGTAGGCGTCGGTCACCTCGTCGATCACCGCCATGAGCGCCTCGGGGACATAGCGTCCGCCGAACAGCCCCCAGTGGCCCTTTTGATCGGGCTCGTGGTCGGTGGGGGTACGCAGAACGTCCCCCATCGTGGGAAGTGGTGGCAGATCGTAGGAATTCACGGTCCCAGTCTGCCGGAAGCCTGCGCAGAAGGCCTACCGGGGTCCCTGCGGGCAGGAGGGGTGGGCACCCGCCGTGGCCAGCGAGTTGCACGCCGCCCGCGGATCGCCCTGGGTCACCAGGCCCTCGCCCACGAGGACCGCGTCCGCGCCCACACTCGCGTACGCCAGCAGATCCGAGGCGTCGCGAACGCCGGACTCCGCGATCTTCACGACACCCGACGGCAGGCCAGGTGCGATGCGGGAGAACACGTCACGGTCGACCTCGAGGGTCTTGAGGTTGCGGGCGTTGACCCCGATGATCGTGGCACCGGCCTCGAGAGCGCGGTCCGCCTCCTCCTCGGTGTGCACCTCCACCAGTGCGGTCATGCCCAGGGACTCCGTACGGTCGAGCAGCGAGACCAGCGCCTCCTGCTCGAGCGCCGCGACGATGAGCAGGACCAGGTCCGCTCCGTGCGCCCGGGCCTCGTGGATCTGGTACGGACCCACGACGAAGTCCTTACGCAGCACGGGAATGTCCACGGCACGGCGCACGGCGTCGAGATCCGCCAGGCTGCCGTTGAACCGGCGCTCCTCGGTCAGGCAGGAGATGATCCGCGCGCCACCGTCCTCGTACATCCGGGCCAGCACGGCGGGATCCGGGATGTCGGCGAGCTGCCCCTTGGACGGGCTCGCCCGCTTCACTTCGGCGATGACCCCGACACCAGGGTCACGCAGCACCTTGAGCGCGTCGCGCGGTGCGGGGGCGGATTTGGCCGCCTTCTTCACCGACTCCAGGTCGATAACCGCCTCGCGGGCCGCGACGTCCTCGCGGACCCCGTCGAGAATCGAGTCGAGCACGGTGCCCACCGTGACCTCCCTCAGTAGAAATGGGGGAAAAGTGTGATCGAGATCAACAATAGAGGTCCGCGGCGAGGTTCCCGAATCGGGTCCGCCCCGCGGGTCCGTCACACTGTCGGATCGCGCCCGTCATCCAGGTCCTGCCACAGGTCACGGCCGGAGTCGGGATCCGACTCAACAGTCGTAGCGGCGTCCTGTCGACGGGCGGCGGGCGTGACGTACCGATCGTCGCGGCTCACCGCCCGCGCCGGCCGGAGGATGACGACGACGCCGGCGGCCAGGAGCGCGAACGCGCCAGCGCCGGTCGCCGCGGGGCCTGCCGCCCGCGCGGAGATCTCGGTGATCTGCGACCACTCCGGGACCGCTGCCGACCCCTCGGCACCCGGTCCCGCGTCCGTACGGGCCTGCCCCTCGCTGCTCGTGACGACCGAGTGGGCTCGATCAGTGTCGATGTCGCCCACGCCGGAGAGCACCAGCAACACCGCTGCGAGGCCCAGCAGTGCGATGACCGCGCCGATAACCCGTGCACCGATTCCCCGCACCAGGGCGACGGCGGCGATCGCCGCTACCGCACCGAGCGCCAAGGGCACCAGGGCGGGCTGCCAATCGCTCCCGGTCAGGCTCCGGACGACCTCGCCCGACTGGTCGTTGAAGGCCACCACCTCGAGCCAGGTGGCCCGGGAGGCCAGCCACAACAGAACCGCGGCCACGAGAAGCAGGACGACGGGGACCAGAAGGCGCGCACGCTGCGTCACCGCGACTCCCCCTCGTCGATCCGGTCCGCGAGGCCCGGGTCCGCGGCGTCCCGCAGCGTCTCCGCGGACGCCACGGCGCGCAGGACCGCCATCGCCTTGTTGCGGCACTCCTCGTCCTCGGCGGCCGCCACGGAGTCCGCGACGATCCCCGCGCCCGCCTGGACGTAGGCGGTGCCGTCCTTGATCACCGCCGACCGGATAGCGATCGCCTGATCGGTGTTGCCCGCGAAATCGACGTATCCGACCACTCCCCCGTACACCCCACGGCGGGTGTCCTCGAGATCCTCGATGATCTGCAGTGCACGCGGCTTGGGCGAGCCGGAGAGGGTGCCGGCCGGGAAGCAGGCGGTCACCGCGTCGATGCCCGAACGTCCGTCGGCCAGCCTCCCGGTCACCGTGGACACGAGGTGCATGACGTGGCTGTACCGCTCCACCTCACGGAACTCGGTCACGGTCACCGTGCCCGGCTCGCAGACCCGGCCCAGGTCGTTCCGGCCGAGGTCGACGAGCATGAGGTGCTCGGCATTCTCCTTGGCGTCGTCCACCAGATCCTTGGCGAGCAGGGCGTCGTGCTCGTCGTCGTCGCCCCGGGGCCTCGTTCCCGCGATCGGGTGCGTCGTCGCCATCCGGTCGGTGACCGTCACCAACGCCTCGGGACTCGAGCCGACGATCGTGAACGCCGTGCCACCGAACCCGTCCTCGCCGGAGCCGTCCGGGATGGTCATCAGGAACATGTACGGGCTGGGGTTGGTGGTACGCAGGATCCGGTAGACGTCCCGCGGCGAGGCCGAGGTGTCCACCTCGAACCGCTGGCTGATCACCACCTGGAACGACTCGCCGGCGTGGATCTGCTCGATGATGTTCGCGACGCGGGAGTGGTAGGTCTGCTCATCGATGCGGCGTCGGACCTCGGGCGTCGCGGCGTCGAACACGCTGACCCCGCCGCTCCCGGGAGCGGCGAGTCGGGCCGTCATCGACTCCACTCTGGCCACCGCGTCCTCGTAGGCCTGCTCGATCCGCTCATCGCTACCGTCCCAGTTGACGGCGTTGGCGATGAGATGGATGCGCCCCTCGTGGTGATCGAACGCGGCCAGGTCCGTGGCCAGCAACTGCACCAGTTCGGGCACCTGCAGGTCGTCTGTCGTGTCCGGCTCGATCCGTTCGAGCCTGCGCACGATGTCGTAACCGAGATAGCCCACCATGCCGGAGGTCAGCGGCGGCAGGCCCTCGATCTGGTCCGTGCGCAGCAGTTCGAGAGTGCGGCGCAGCGCCGTCAACGGGTCGCCGCCCGTCGGCGCCCCGGCGGGCACGCTCCCCCACCAGGTCGCCTCACCCGCCTCATCGACCGTCAGCGCAGCGGCCGCACCGCAGCCGATGAACGACCACCGCGACCACGACCTGCCGTGCTCGGCCGACTCGAGCAGGAACGTGCCCGGCCTGTCGTCGGCGAGCTTGGCGTAGGCCGACAGCGGGGTCTCGGAATCGGCGAGGACCGTACGGACGACCGGCACCACACGGTGTCCGGCCGCCAGGGCCCGGAACTGCTCGAGAGTCGTGGTCCGGGTGCTCATCCGAGAACCCTGCCCCCCACGCCGAAGGAGTCGTGAGGCATGTCGGCGACATGGACCCACACCTTGGCAGCGTCCTTGCCCGCTGCCTCGGCGTAGGCCGCGGTCACCGCGTCGATGACACGGGCTTTGTCCGCGGCGGGCATGCCGGCGAGCTGGTTGATCTGGATGAAGGGCACTGGGCTCAGTCCTCCCGGAGAAGTGTGGCGGTGTCGAAGCAGCTGGTGGTGCCGTTGTGGCAGGCCGCACCCGTCTGGTCCACGCGCAGCAGCACGGTGTCGCCGTCGCAGTCGATCTCGACGCTGCGCACGGCCTGGACGTGCCCGGAGGTCTCGCCCTTCACCCACCGCTGCCCGCGGGAGCGCGAGAAGTACACCCCGCGACGGGTCGCGAGGGTCTCGGCGAGGGCGGCGTCGTCCATCCAGGCCATCATGAGCACGCGATTCGACGTCGCGTCCTGGACGACCGCCGCGACAAGGCCGTCTTCCGTGCGGGAGAGTCGCCCGGCGATCGCCGGGTCGAGGACGTGGTCGCTCATCGGACCGTGATCCCCTCGGCCGCCATCGCCTTCTTGACGTCCCCGACGGTCATGTCCCCGAAGTGGAACACGCTGGCCGCGAGCACCGCATCGGCGCCCGCGTGGACGGCGGGCGCGAAGTGCTCCACCGCCCCGGCCCCGCCCGAGGCGATGACGGGGATGCTGACCGCCTCGCGGACCGCGCGCAGCATCGCCAGATCGAAGCCCGCCTTGGTGCCGTCCGCGTCCATCGAGTTGAGCAGGATCTCGCCCACTCCGAGCTCCTGGCCACGCTTCGCCCACTCGACCGCGTCGATGCCGGTCCCCCGGCGCCCGCCGTGGGTGGTGACCTCCCAACCGGACGGGGTGGGCTGCTCACCCTCCGGCACGGTGCGTGCGTCGACCGACAGGACGATGCACTGCGAGCCGAAGCGGCGGCTGAGCTCACCGAGCAGCTCGGGGCGGGCGATGGCGGCGGTGTTGACGCTGACCTTGTCGGCGCCGGCGCGCAGCAGCTGGTTCACGTCGTCCCCGGTCCGGACGCCGCCCCCGACAGTGAGCGGGATGAAGATCTGCTCGGCGGTCCGCCTGACCACGTCGATCATGGTGCCGCGCCCGGACGACGACGCGGTCACGTCGAGAAACGTCAGCTCGTCGGCTCCCTGCTCGCCGTAGGCGGCCGCCAACTCGACCGGGTCGCCGGCGTCTCGCAGGTCCAGGAAGTTGACCCCCTTGACCACACGGCCCGCGTCGACGTCCAGACAGGGGATCACTCGGGTTGCAAGAGTCATGATCGGTTCACCGTCCTCCCTCGAGCCACGGACGAGGGCTCTCGGGTTCCGGGGCCGCCCGTCGACGACCCGCTTCGAAGAAATTGCCCGGCTCGCCGAGCTGCGTGACTGTATCCAGGACCTCGGCATGGGCCCGCGGGGACGCCGCCAGGATCGACTGCGACCGGGTGGACCACTGCTCGCCCGCCAGGTCCGTGACCACACCCCCGGCGGCCCGGATATGCGACGCGCCCGCCGCGTTGTCCCAGGCGTAGTTCCCGAAGCTCACCGCGGCCGACAGCCTGCCCGAGCCCACGAACGCGAGGTCCACCCCGGTGGAACCGAACTTCCGTGTCCGGGCGGCGGCCAGTGTGAGCTGCTCGAAGACCTCGCGGCGGTAGGCCGGAGGGTAGGTGGCCCGGGCCCCGGTGTTGAGGGAGCCCAGACCGAGCGCGACGTCGCGGATCGACACGTCGGGCAGGGCGGGCACGATCTCGTCGTTCTCCCGGAGCGGGCCGCCGGCCACGGACGTGAAACGCAACCCCAGCAGTGGCAGCCACGTCAGGCCCAGAACCGGCTGGCTCTCGTGGACCAGCGAGACCAGGATTCCCGTCGTGGGGATGCCGAGTGAATAGTTGGCGGTGCCGTCGATCGGGTCGACGACCCACAGCGTGCCCGTGTTGATGGGAGGGCCGCCGTACTCCTCCCCGTGGACCTCGAGCCCGGTGCCTTCACGCAGTTCATCGGAGATGCGGCGCTCGAGCTCCAGATCGAACTCGGTGGCGAAGTCGGTTCGACTGCTCTTGGTCTGGACCCCCGGCGCTCCGAGGCCCTCGATGAACCGGGGCGTGGCCTCGTCGAGGACCCGGGTGGCGAGCGCGAGCGCCTCGACCGGGTCGACGGGGAGATCCGTCGGCAGGGTGTTTCCGGGCTGATCTTCCATCTCGGGCCTCCTGCTCGAGGTCATGCTGCGGGTGCCTACCAGGTGGTCGGGGCGCTCAGCGGGTGCTCACCGCGGCGAGTGCCTCGGGCAGCGTGAAGCGGCCGGCGTACAACGCCTTCCCGACGATCGCCCCTTCGACGCCCTGCGGGACGAGCGAGGCGATCGCCTCGAGGTCCGCGACCGAGGACACGCCACCGGAGGCGACGACCGGCGCGTCGGTGGCGGCGCACACCTGCGAGAGCATCTCGAGGTTGGGGCCGCCCAGCATGCCGTCCTTGGAGACGTCCGTCACGACGTAGCGTGCGCACCCGTCACGGTCCAGGCGCTCGAGCACCTCCCAGAGGTTGCCGCCGTCGGAGACCCACCCGCGGCCACGCAGCCGGGGGTCCCCGTCCACGACTCGGACATCCAGCCCCACGGCGATCCGGTCACCGTGGCGGGCGATCGCCGAACGGCACCAGTCGGGGTTCTCCAGGGCGGCCGTGCCCAGGTTCACGCGCGCGCAGCCGGTCGCCAGAGCGGCCTCCAACGACTCGTCGTCGCGGATACCGCCGGACATCTCGACCTTGACGTCGAGCGTGCCCACCACCTCGGCGAGGATTTCCCGGTTGCTCCCGCGGCCGAACGCCGCATCGAGGTCGACGAGGTGCACCCACTCGGCTCCATCGCGCTGCCACTGCATCGCGGCATCCAGCGGCGATCCGTAGGAGGTCTCTGTCCCCGCCTCGCCCTGGACGAGGCGGACGGCCTGCCCGTCAGCGACATCGACAGCGGGCAGGAGTTCGAGGTAAGAAGCGTTGCTCACGGGGGTCAGCCTAGTCCGTGCGGGCCGGGGTCACCGTCATCGGCCACCTCGCCCGTGGAGTCGTCCCCGTACTCCGCGCGGATCGCGCGGTCGGTGACTCTGCTCGACGCCACACCCATCGCCACGATGGTCAGGACGATCCCGGCGAGCGCCGCCACCGCACGGCCGACCGGGCCTACCGGGAGCACCGCCACCACGACCGCGGTGAGTGCGAGCCCGAGCACGCCCGCGCCCGCCACCCACAGCGCGAGCGCGGCGAAAGACACCGGCGCCGGGGACCTTCCTCCCCTAGCCAATGGCGCGGATCCAGTTCTCGAGAAGCTGCAGTCCGGCATCCCCGGATTTCTCCGGGTGGAACTGGGTGGCGGTCAGTGGTCCGTTCTCCACCGCGGCCACGAACCGGGTCCCGTGCGCCGCCCAGGTGACGTCGGGCGCGCGGAGGTGATCGGACGGCTCCATCACCCAGTCCCTGACCCCGTAGGAGTGGACGAAATAGAAGCGCTCGTCGGCAGGCATGCCGGCGAACAGGGCGGAGTGCTCCGCCGCCTCGACCGTGTTCCAGCCCATGTGCGGCAGGACGGGCGCCTCGAGCCTCTCGACGACCCCCGGCCATTCCCCGCAGCCCGCGGCCCCGGCGGACTCCGCGTGCTCACCGTCGGCGAACTCCAGCCCGCGGTCGAACATCACCTGCATACCCACACAGATCCCCAGGACCGGGCGGGAGCCGGCGAGACGCTCGCCGATGATCCGAGGGCCTCTGACGGCCTCCAGACCCTGCATGCACGCGGCGAACGCACCGACACCCGGGACAACCAGCGCCTCTGCCTCGGTGGCCACCCGCGGATCGGAGGTGACGTCGACGGTCGCTCCGACACGCTCGAGGGCGCGCCGGGCCGACAGCAGGTTGCCGGATCCGTAGTCCAGAATCGCCACCCGCGTGGCCGTTGAGCTCATCCGTTCACCTTATCGCCGGAATCGGGCAGGGGCAGTTCGCGAGGGGGTCTGGTGCGCCTGGCGTTCACGGCGGCGGGGCCGCCCACGACCAGGACGATCCCGGCGGCCACGGTGAACAGGACCACGTAGCCGAAGCCCGCGAGCCCGCCCATGACGATCGAACCGAGACCGGTCCCCGTGTCGAACGAGATGTTCCACGAGGCCGACGCCGTCCCCAGCCGGGACCGCGGCATCCGTTCGAACGAGCCGACCAGGGCGTCGTTCTGTACCGCGCCGAACCCGAGTCCGAAGACCACGGTGGGCACGAGGAACCACCACGGATTCACCCCGATCGACAGCAGCACGGCGATGCCGGCCATGCCGAGAGCCGCGAAGCCCAGCCCCGGCCAGACCAGGGCGCCCGGGCCCTGCCGGTCCGAGATCAGCCCCGCGAAGGTGCGACCGATGATCACACCGACCCCGAGGAGACCGAGTCCCACACCGGCGACGACCGCCCCGCTGCCATGGACGATCTCGTCGAGCGCGGGAGACAGAAACGAGGCCGCGGCCCCGTAGGGAAGAGAGACCGCGAGCATCACCAGGAACGGCCCGGCCAGAAGCACGAGGACCTGTCTCGAACTCATGGCGGCGAGGTCCGACGGCTCCGGTGGGGTCGGGTAGACCCGCGGCAGGCGGGCCGCGGCAACCAGCCCGACGACCCCGAACGCCGTCGCGCTCCAGGCGACCGCAGGGAGACCGAACCCATCGAGAAGCCACAGTCCCGCCGGGAGGAACAGCGCCTCGGAGATCCCGATCGCCAGGCCGATCAGCGAGGTGGCTCGGCCGAGCATGCCCGGCGGTGCGAGTTCGGCCACCAGGGCCGAGCCGGCGACGGTCATCATGCCGAAACCGGCCCCGCGGACCCCGCTGATCGCGAGAACCGCGAACGGACCGTCGAACACCGCCAACAGCCCGGAGGGCAGACCGAGGAGCGAACTACCGATCGCGAGAACCCAGCGATAGCCGATCGCCGCGGTGATCCTCGGGGTGATCAGCTGGAACAGGACGGTGACCGTCATGAACACGCCGGTCGTCGCGCCGGCGACGACCTCACTGCCGCCACCGCGGACCACCGCGAGCGGCACGACGGGCAGCAGCAGCGAGAACCCACCGAAGGCCAGCAGGACCAGGGCGAAGGCCGCGAGGACCCCGGGGGTCCGGGTCAGTTGCGACAACGCACCCGGTTTGGCGGCACGCGGGGTCACGCCGGCATCACAGTGCACCCTTGGTGGACGGGATGCCGGTGATGCGCGGATCGGGCTCGACGGCCGCGCGCAGCGCGCGGGCCACCGCCTTGTACTCGGCCTCGGTGATGTGGTGCGGATCGCGGCCGTAGTGGACGCGGACGTGCAGTGCGATCCGGGCGTTGTAGGCCAGTGTCTCGAAGACGTGCTTGTTGAGCACGGTGCCGTACGGCGCGCTGTCGTGGCCGATCACGACGTAGCCGATCATCATGTCGGGCTCGCCGGTGTGGACGCAGTAGGGACGCCCCGAGACGTCGACGACGGCCTCGGCGAGCGTCTCGTCCATCGGCAGGGAGCACTGTCCGAACCGACGGATCCCGCGCTTGTCGCCCAGCGCCCGGCCGAGGGCCTGGCCCAGCACGATGGCGGTGTCCTCCACGGTGTGGTGGGCCTCGATGTCGACGTCACCGGTCGCCCGGACGGTCAGATCGAACGCGCCGTGCTGGCCGAAGGCGGTGAGCATGTGGTCGAAGAACGGGACCCCCGTGGAGATGTCCGTCTGTCCGGTCCCGTCGAGGTCGATCTCCACGACGATCGACGACTCCCTGGTCGTCCTCTCGACCCGGCCCCGCCGCGTGGTCTGCTCACTCATCGCTTCTCCTCTGTCAGTGGCCCGAGTTCCTCGGCCGCCAGGTCGGCGCTCACCTGCAGCAGCCGGTCGTTCTCTTTCTCGAGCCCGATGGTCGCACGAAGTCGTCCGGGGATGCCCACGTCGCGGATGAGCACGCCGGCGTCGAGATACCGCTGCCACGCGCGCGCGGCGTCGGTGAAGGGGCCGTAGAGCACGAAGTTGGCCTCGCTCGGCAGCACCTCGTACCCCTGTTCCTCGAGGCCTGCGGTCACCCGCTTGCGTTCGTCGGCCAGCAGCGCGACGGAGGCGAGCGTCTCCTCCGCGTGACGTAGCGCGGCACGTGCGGCCGCCTGCGTGACCATCGACAGGTGGTACGGCAGCCGCACCAACAGGACGGCCTCCACGAAGGAGGGGTCCGCGGCGAAGTAGCCGAGCCGCCCGCCGGCGAACGCGAACGCCTTGCTCATCGTCCGCGAGACCACCAGCTTGGCCGGGTATTCGGCCAGCAGAGTGCACGCGCTCGGCGACGGCGAGAACTCGGCGTACGCCTCGTCCACCACCACGATCCCCGGCGCCGCGTCGAGCAGGCGCCGCAGGTCGTCGAGGTCCACGACGTGCCCGGTCGGATTGTTGGGGGTCGTCACGAACAGCACGTCGGGGCGGCACTCCACGAGGGCGGCCTCCGCGGCGTCGATGTCGATCGACAGATCCGCGGCGCGCTCGACCGGGATCCACCGGGTGTCGGTGCCGGCCGCCAGGATCGGGTGCATCGAGTAACTTGGGACGAATCCCATGGCGCTGCGGCCCGGCCCGCCGAACGCCTGGAGCAACTGCTGCAGGATCTCGTTGGAGCCGTTGGCCGCCCACACCATGTCCGCATCGAGCGGCACCCCGGTCTGGCGGGCAAGGTACCCGGCCAGATCGGTGCGCAGCCCCACCGCGTCCCGGTCCGGGTAGCGGTTGAGATCGGCGGCCGCCTCGGAGACGGCGGCGGCGATGTCCGCGACCAGCTCCGCACTCGGCGGGTGCGGGTTCTCGTTGGTGTTGAGCTGTACCGGGACCTCGAGCTGCGGGGCGCCGTAGGCACTGCCACCCCGGAGGTTGTCCCGCAGCGGGAGGGCGTCCAACCCGACGCCCGGGCGGGGCGCGGCGGTCACTGCTCCTCCCCTGCGGTGAGGTCCTCGAACCGCGCGCGGACGGCTTCGCCGTGCGCGGGCAACCGCTCGGCGTCGGCGAGCGCGATCACGGTGGGCGCGATCTCCTTGAGCGCCGCCTGGTCGTAGTCCACGACGTGGATCCCTCGGAGGAAGGTCTGCACGCTCAGTCCCGAAGAGTGACGGGCGGTGCCGGAGGTGGGCAGGACGTGGTTCGAGCCGGCGGCGTAGTCCCCGAGCGGCACCGGCGAGTAGGCGCCGACGAAGATCGCGCCGGCGTTGCGCACCCGGGCGGCGTCGGCCGCGGAGTTGCGCGTCTGGACCTCGAGGTGCTCGGCGGCGTACGCGTCGACCACCTTCACTCCGCTATCGATGCCGTCGACCAGCACGATGGCCGACTGGGGCCCCTCGAGGGCCTCGCGGACGCGGTCGGCGTTGAGGGTGACCTCGTAGCGGGCCTCGATCTCACGCTCGACCGCGTCGGCGAAGGCCTGGGAATCGGTCACCAGGACGCTGGCCGCGTTCGGGTCGTGCTCGGCCTGGCTGATGAGGTCGTACGCCACGTGCACCGGGTCCGCCGACTCGTCGGCGAGCACCGCGATCTCGGTCGGGCCCGCCTCGGAGTCGATCCCCACCACGCTGCGGCACAGCCGCTTGGCCGCGGTCACGTAGACGTTGCCGGGCCCGGTGACGATGTCGACCGGCTCCAACTGCGCCCCCTCGGGGTCCTGCCCGCCGTAGGCCATCAGCGCGACCGCCTGCGCACCGCCGACGGCCCACACCTCGTCGACCCCCAGCAGCGAGCACGCCGCGAGAATCGTGGGGTGCGGCCATCCGTCGAAGTCCGCCTGCGGCGGCGAGGACACGACGAGCGACCCGACGCCTGCGACCTGGGCGGGGACGACGTTCATGATGACGCTGGACGGGTAGACAGCCTTGCCGCCCGGCACGTAGAGCCCCACGCGCTCGACCGGCACCCAGCGCTCGGTCACGAAGCCACCGGGGGCGACCTCGGTGACGGTGTCGGTGCGCTTCTGGGCCGAGTGGACGATGCGCGCGCGACGGATGGCCTCGACGAGCGCGTCACGGATATCCCTGTCCAGTTCCCCGGCCGCGCGGGCGATGACGTCCGCGGGCACCCGCACCGACCGCGGGCGGACGCCGTCGAACTTCTCGCCGTAGTCGAGCGCGACCGTGGGGCCGTGCTCCCTGACCGCCTCGACCACCGGGCGCACCGTGTCGATCACCGAGTCGACATCGGCGGCGCCGCGCGGGAGTGTGCGACGCAACTCGGCGGTGCCGAGCGTGCGACCGCGCAGGTCGATGCGGGAGAGCATGGGCATGGCCTTTCCTCGGGTTCACCAGGTCACGGGCGGCCCCGGGTCGGTCGAGATCCGGGAGGCCGGCGCGAAGCGCCCACGAGGCACGCGACCACCGCGAAACAGTCTAGTTGCGCTGTCGGCCATCGCGATCCGGCACACCTGAGAGGGTGCCCGGGGACGGTGGTCCCGTCAGACCACGGCTCCGTCGACGAGCCCCACCTGCGCATCGCACCGTGCGGCGTTGCGCGCGTCGTGGGTGACCAGCATCAGGGCCACGTCGAACTCGCGCGCGGTCCCCAGCAGGAGGTCCATGACCGCCTCACCGGATTCTGAATCCAGGGCGCTCGTCGGCTCGTCGGCCAGGAGCAGGGACGGCCGCCCCATCAGCGCGCGGGCGACCGCGACCCGCTGCCGCTGCCCGCCGGACAGCGCTCCGACGGATCGCCCGGCGGCGCCGCCGAGACCCACCACGTCGAGCAGTTCGTCGGCCCGACGCCGTGCGGCACGACGTGTCCGACCCGTCGGCCGGGCACCCAACCAGACCATGGCCTCGAGCTGTTCGCGCGGGGTGAGCGAGTCGATGAGGTTGGCCTGCTGGAACACGATCCCGATCTCGGTGCGTCGCAGCTCGGCGGCGCGGGCGCGGTCGACCATCGCCAGGTCGATGAGCGAGTCGGAGGTCCGGAGCCACACCTGCCCGGAGTCGGGGCGGGTCAGCGTGGCGGCCACCGCGAGCATGCTGGACTTGCCCGATCCCGAGGGGCCGGTCACCGCCAGGCTGCGGCCGCGATCGATCTCCAGGCTCACGTGGTCGACGGCGGTGACGCGTCCCTGTCCGTCCGGGTAGGTCAGGACGACGTCCTCCATCCGGAGGGTGGGGCCGGTGTCACCGGCCCGGTCTGTGGGGGCGGCGGTCGCGGCGTAGGCGGTGGTCATGGCGGTTCTCCTGATGGTGTCGATGGACGAGGAGTGGGTCGGGGAAGGTGAGGTGGGGCGCGACGGGGTGGCATGCGACGACGACAACGACGACGTCTGCAGCCGGCCTGCAGGGACCGGACTCATCGCGCGGCGCCCAGGGCGGAGTTGGGGTCGGCGGTCACGACGGGCCGCAGCGACACGGCGGCTCCGGCCAGGCCGAGGGCCACGAGGATCGCGGCCGGGAGCAGGGTCGTTCGGGCGGACACCACGAACGGCACGGCTCCGCCCACCGCGAGTCCGAAGAGCGCGGCGATCGCGACCCCGCCGCCCACTCCCACGACCAGCACGATCGCGGCCTGTCCGACCGAGTCCCTGACCACCGCGACGGTGGACGCGCCGAGGGCCTTGAGCACGGCCACGTCCCGGCGCCGCTGCATCCCCCACACGGCGAAGAACGCACCGACGACCAGTGCGGTCACGGCCAGCAGCATGTAGGTCATCGTGGTGAGCGAGGTGTTCTCGGCCCGGTGCGAGGGCAGTGCGCCCACGAGCCCGTCGCCGTCGACGAGCGCCAGCCCCGAACTATCGACCACCAGGTCCGGGTCGACCGCGTCCGCGTTCACCGCCACCGCCGTGGCGGGCCCGCCCCTGGGGGCCAGGCCGCGCCAGGTCTCGAGATCGGTCACCACGACCGGGGTGTGTGAATGCCAGAGGTCACCGGCCTGACCGGCCACTGCGAGGTCCGTTCCGTCGGCTCCGATCGAGCGGACGTCCGCGCCCAGCTCGTCGTCGATCCCGTCGGAGACCAGGGCCTGGCCACCTGCGGGCGGAGACACCGATCCCACCGGTGCGGACAGACCCACGGCGACGGCCGAGACGCCCGTCTCCGTCCCGTCGTCCAGGTTGATCCGCGCGATCCCCACGGGCACCACGGTGGGGTCCGACGCGGTGACGGCGTCGATCTGCTCGTCGGTGAGGGCGGCGCGGTCGAGATCGACGGGCCCGGACTCGTCGGCCGGGAGCACGAACGACGCGCCGCCCGATCCGAGAGACCGGAGCGCGGACACACTCTGGTTGGCCAGGCCGGCGGTGAGGCCGAGAAGGCCGGCGACGAGGACGGACAGCAGCAGGACGACGCCCGTGATGAGGGCGAAGCGCCACCGGGCGGTGCGCAGGTCACGCAGTGCGAAGAACATCGGGTTTCCTCTCGTGAAGGTCTGTCTCCACCCTCGTCGCGTCCGCGCGGATCCGAATCGGCCGTGGGGTTGGTTCCGCGGGCACGAACGGAGGACGCCCCGCTCCACCTTTCGATGGATGCGCGGGCCTCGCCGAAGCGACTAGCGTCGTCGGCGTGACCTCTGTGCCCGCGCCCGACATGGAGCTCCCGCCCGAGTCCGCGGGGGTGCGCGCGGTGTTGGCGCAGCTGCAGGTGGCGTTGCACACGTTGGTGGCCGCGTTGCTGGTCCTCACGCTGGTCAGCGCGCATCGTGACGCAGCCGGCGAGCCCAATCTCCCGGCCGTGGCCGCGGCGATCGGGTTTGCGGCCGCGTACGTGGCCGGGACGGTGTGGGAGCGGCGGCGGCACACCGGCCGTGCCGCCCGGCTCGGATGGTTGGCCGCCGTCCTCGCCTTGTGGGCGGCATTGGTGGTGCAGGTCCCGGAGGCCGCCTACCTGGTTTTCCCGCTGTTCTTCCTCGCGCTGTTCCTGCTCGGTTCCTGGGCCGGGGCGGCGGCGGTCGCGGGCCTGGCCGCGGTCGCGGTGGTCGCACTGGGCGTGCATAACGGCTTCACACCCGCCGGCGTGGTGGGGCCCGTCGTCGGCGCACTCGTCGCCCTGGGGCTGGCCGCCGGGGTCCGGGCGCTGTACCGCGAGTCCCAGGCACGTCGCGAGGTGATCGCCGAACTGGTGGCCGCCCGATCCGAGCTCGCCTCGAGGGAGCGGGAGGTGGGCCGTGAGACCGAGCGGGCCCGTCTGGCGGGCGAGATCCATGACACCGTGGCGCAGGGCCTGGCCAGCATCGGGATGCTGCTGCACGCCGCCGAGCGCGCCGACCCGGGGCATCCCGCGATCGAGCAGATCCGCCTGGCCCGCGAGGTGGCCGGTGAGAACCTCACCGAGACCCGGCGGCTGATCGAGGCACTGCGACCGGCACCGCTGGAGGGGGTCTCGCTCGACGGCGCACTGCACCGGGTGGCCGGGCGGGTCCGTGCGGAACACCCGCGGGTGGAGGTGTCGGTGACGGGCGAACTGCCCGCGGAGCCGCCGGCCGAACTCGCTGCGGTGTCAGTGCGTGTGGCGCAGGAGGCCCTGGCCAACGCGGTCAAGCACGGCACGCCTTCGCGGATCGGGATGACGATCGCCGAATCCGCCGACCACATCGCGCTGACGGTCACGGACGACGGCCGCGGATTCGACCCGGAGGCCCCGCGGGCGGCCGCCTCCTTCGGCCTCGACGGTATGGCGCGTCGCGTGGCCGACCTGGGCGGGACGCTCACCGTCGACTCCGAGGTGGGCCGGGGCACGACGGTGCGAGCGGTGTTGCCGTTGCCGGTGGAGAGGACGAGATGACGACGACGATCCGGATTCTGATCGCCGACGATCACGCGGTGGTACGCACCGGCCTGCGGGCGCTCCTGGCCTCCGACCCGGCGATCGAGGTGCTGGCCGACGTCTCCGAGGCTTCAGCCGCGGTGGAACGTTCGCGGGTCGGGGACGTGGACGTGGTTCTCATGGACCTGCGATTCGCCGGCGATGCCACCGCCGGCGTCCGCGCCACGGCCAGTCTCCGCGAACTCCCCGACCCGCCGCAGGTATTGGTGTTGACCAGCCACGACACCGATGCAGACATCGTGGGCGCGATCGAGGCAGGGGCGTGCGGATACCTGCTCAAGGACGCCGGGCCCGACGAGCTCCTCGGCGCGGTTTACGCCGCGGCGGCCGGGGAGAGTGCGCTCTCCCCCACCGTCGCGGCGACTCTCATGGGCCGGTTACGCAACCCCCGGCCGGCCCTGACCGAGCGCGAGGCGGAGGTCCTGCACGCGGTGGCCGAGGGGTCGACCAACCGGCAGGTGGCGGCCTCTCTACATGTGTCCGAGGCGACCGTGAAGACCCATCTGGTGCATGTTTTCGACAAGCTCGGGGTGACGTCTCGGACGGCCGCGGTGGCCCGGGCCCGCGAACTCGGCCTGCTGTAGGCGGCTCCTAGGCGATCGTAAGCGACAATGCCGACCCCGATCGTCAGCATGCCCCGCCCGTCAGGCCGGGCATCATCGGTGCGAGCCTGTCGGCCATCGTGGTCAGCGCCGCGACCCCGGCCTCGAATGTGGGGGCCTCGACGGCCATTGCCACCGCCAGATCGCCGCCTGCACCGGGCACCACGCCGAACTGCCGGACGAGATACCCGCCATCGTCGCCCGGCCCCCATCCACCCTTGAAACGGGCCCCTGGGATCCCGCCAAGCCCCCAGCGCTGATCAGATGAGATCTGCGCCATCAGATCCACGACGCGGGCGGAGCCCTCGAGGCATGGCAGTCCCGCCGCGAATCGGGCCTGGTCGACCAGCGACCACCGGGTCTGACCGAAAATCGAGTAGCCGGCGCGGATAGGGACCGACGGCACCTGTGAGACCGTGTCCCCACCTTCGGCCAGAACGGCCATGAGGGTCGAGGCCGCAGATTGCCCCCCGCCGAGAGCGGACCACAGCGATTCAGCGGCCTGGTTGTCCGACGTCGTGATCGCCGACGCCGACCATTCCAACAACTGTGGGTCGGAGCGAGCGACCGCGACGGCGAGCGGCACCTTGATGGTCGACCAGGCGACCCCTGTCTTCCATGCCCCCGCAGCAGTGACCCCTCCGTGGTCACCAACCGGAGCAACAGCCACTCCGGCCGGGAGAGAGATCGGAGCCACCACCGTCGCGAGCTCGGCATCGACCACATCGGCCGACGGAGCGGGTGTGGGCCCGCCGGTCGCAGAGGGCACCACCGGCGGGGTCTCCGCGAATTCCGCCGGAGCGCCCACTCCACCCTGGACCGGGGCTCCCGTCACGGTGGCCACGGTCTCGGTGACCACCACGGGCTCCCCCGAGCCGCCGGGGCCGGCACAGCCCGCGGAAGCGAGAACTGCGGCCAGGGCGAGCGCCACTGCGCGATTATGGGGCATCAGTAGATGTAGACGACCGCGTTGTTCCCGCCGGTGCACGTGACGACGGCACCGCCGGAGCAGGACATCGTGTATCCGGATCCGGTCACCGGACTGTATGCCCGAACGGTCATGGACCCGCCGTTGCCGCCAGACCCGATGTACTCTCCCCAGACCGATTCGGCGAACTCGCACGAGGTCACTGACGAGCCCACGGCCACGGAGTTATATCCGGCCGACCCGCTGGTCCAGCACTCGTATGCACCCGCCGGCCGACCCGCCGGCGCCGGCCGGGCGGGCTGGACGGGCTGTGCGGGCTGGACGGTCGGTGCCGATTCCCCGCCGGGCTCACCCGCCGACTCAGCGGGCGCGGTCGCCGTCACGGAAACCGTCGAGGTGGCCGCCCCCTCCGAGCTGCCCATGAGACGTGGGGTGACGAAGAACGCCGCGGCGACCAGCAGACCGACCAACAGCGCGACGAGCAGAGTGATCACCACGACCACCGGGGTCGACATCCCCGGCCTGGGCGGCAGTGGCCCGTACCCCTGCGGATTCTGCTGCACGGGACCGAACTCGGACGTGGGCGGGTTGTTGTTCGGCCCACCGGACTGGCCGTTCCACCCCTCCGACGAGTATTGGTTCATGTCGTTGCTCCCTGTCTACGGTCGTGCACCGACCCGGGGACCGGGAGCAGCGCCGTCGATGACCGACCTCTTACGAAGAATGAGCTTATGTCAGCAGGGTATATAGGACATTGCAACTGCCATTTCGGCGGCGGAACTGCGGTCTATCCAGCCGGGCGTCGCGGCCCGGACCAGGACCGATTGTTAGGCTCGGTGCACGCGTTTCCGTTCTGACCAGTCATCCCGGGAGCCATCTGATGCCGATGTTGACGACCCCGTCTCGTGTCGCAGCATGGCGCATCACCGCGTTCGCCATCGCGGTGACGGCCGCCGCGGGGGTGGGACGGGTGGGCTTCTATCAGGAATCCGGTCTCGCGCTCTACTGGCCCGCCGCGGGAGTGATCGTCCTCTGGGCTCTCACCATCAGGTCCAGGATCGAATACGTCGCCTTCGTGGCTCTCACGATGGTGATCCTGTCGATACTCAATCTCCGGACCGGGTTCGAGCTCTCGGAGGCGCTGCTGCTGTCGCTGTCGAACGTGGCGCTGGGCCTGATCACCCGATGGACCTCGCTGGCATTAGTGCCGCTCGGTCGACGTTTCGGGCTGCGGGCCGCGGTGCCCAGCTCGGATCGCTCGCACACGATCATCGCCCGGATGGCGGTCACCTACGACGTGTTCCGACTCTTCGGCGCCGCCTTCGTGGGGGCGTCGCTCGCCTGGGGCGTCACGGCGCTCGGCCTCATCGCCGACGGCAGAAGCCCGACGTTCGTCGACGGCGCGGTCTGGGTGGTCCGGAGCCTGGCCTCCGTCATGCTCATCACCAGTACCGGGCTCGCCCTGATGCATCGTCCCGGATACCGGCGCGAAACCAAGGCCGTCGATACGATTTTCGCGTTCGCCCTCACGATCGTGTTCGCCGCCATCGCACAGGTGATGAGCCCGTATCTCCCGTTGGCGATGATGATCCTGATCCCCCTCTTCTGGAGTGGGGTCCGCTCCACCACGTCGGTGGCCGCGCTGCACGCCGTTTTCACCACGGTGACCCTCCTCGCGATGGTCGCAGGCACCCGTGGCGCCGTGTTCGGACTCGAGTACAGCACGCTGGCGTTGTCGGCCCGCCTGCATCTGATGGTGATCCTGACATTCCTCATCTCCCTGGTGGTGGCCACGGCGGTCAACGAGTTCGTCCGGCTCAACGCCGATCTGACCGCTCTCGCGGACACGGCCGGTCGCCGCGAGACCGCACTGCGGACCGTCACCGAGACGATCCCGGACGCACTGCTGACGGTTGACCAGCACGGCAGGGCCACCCCGCTCAACACGAGCGGCACGACGTTCGTCCGCGCTGACGGTGAAGGGCACCTGCAGCTCGTATCCTGGCCAGGGCACCGTCCCGCAGAACAGCCGGACCTCACTCCCTCAGCGCGCGCGCTCCGCGGTGAGACCGTGGTAGCCGAGCCGTTCATCTTCACCGACAGGTCCGGGACACAGCGGACCTTCGAGCTGACCGCCGCGCCGCTGTTGCCGGAGGAGAGTGAAGATTCCGAGCGGGCGCTGCTCCTCATCCGGGACGTCTCGGAGAACCATCGGTTCCTGAGCGAGCTCGAACGACTTGCCAACAGTGACCCGTTGACGGGGCTGCCCAACCGCCGACGCTTCGACAAGGCCCTCGCGGAGCACATCGCCGACCGGGGCCCCACCGGCGGAGTGCTCGTCTTCGACCTGGACGGCTTCAAGAACATCAATGACACCTTCGGTCACGCCTTCGGCGACGGAGTGTTGATCGATATCGCCGGAATCCTCACAGACACGACCGACGACGCCGACGTCCTCACCCGTCTCGGAGGCGATGAGTTCGCCATCCTGGTCCCCGACGGCGACAGAGAACGCCTCGAGTCGCTCGCCACCGCGCTGGTCGACCGGACCCGGGAGTACTCGCGCACCCTGGACGGGGCGGGCCGGGAACTGTCCGTCTCCGTTGGCGGGGTGACGATCGCCTCCGCCATGGCGAGAGGGGTCGCGCCGTTGGTGGCGGCCGACCGGCTCATGTACGACGTCAAATACTCGGGTCGAGACAACATCGTGATCCTCGGCGACCACGATGCGCCGGAGGACCGGATAACCTCGCCGTACGAGTGGAAGGTGCGGCTGGAGAAGGCACTACTCGGCGACGATCTGCAGCTGCACCTCCAGCCGATACTCGACGTCGAATCGGGCCGGATCGTGGGTGCGGAAGCCCTCGTCCGCCTGCTCGACGACGGCCGGGTGGTCCCACCGTCCCAGTTCGTTCCGATCGCGGAACGATCCGGAATCATCACGCAGATGGACATCTGGGTGGTCAGAGAGGCCATCCGCATGATCGCGCGGCTCCGGGAGCTCGACGAGGACCTGTCCATCTGGATCAACTTCTCTGCCCACTCGATCGGCAGCACCGACCTCGAGCGGGTGTTGTTCGAGGAGTCCGACGCGCGCGGTGTTCCGCCGTCCGCGGTGGTGCTCGAGCTCACGGAGACGGCGAAGCTCTACGAAGTAGCGGCAGCTCGGACCTATGCGAAACGCGTGCGCGACCGCGGGTTCCGGCTCGCGATCGATGACTTCGGTACCGGCTTCGGCTCGCTGCTCTACATGAAGATCATGCTCTTCGACTACGTGAAGATCGACGGAGAGTTCATCGCCAACCTTGATTCGTCCACGACGGACAGGGCGATCGTGCGTTCACTTGTCGATCTGGCCGGCAAGCTCGGCATGGACGTGGTGGCCGAGCACGTGGGCTCGGACGCCGTCCTCGACGTGGTCCGAGACGAGGGGATCCACCTCGCCCAGGGCTTCGGGATCGGCCGCCCCTACCCCGAAGCCGAATTCGTGCGCAGATTCCTACAGGGCCGCTGATACCCACACCTCATTCATGTCCCGGGCAGTCCGATACCGCCGGTGGACACCACGACGAGAACGTCCGTCGCCCGGGACAGCCCGACGTAGACGCGCTCGCGCAGCCTGTCCATGCCCGCGTGGTGGTTGCACACCAGGACCACGGCGGGGCGCTCGAGACCCTTGAAGCCCAGGACGTGACCGTAGAAGATGTCCTCGCCGTCCCAGAAGGTCTCCCAGTAGGCGTCGTTTCCCTCCTGCTGGAGTTCCACCTGCATCGGGTGGCGGGATCCCGTGGTCAGCAATGCCACATCACGTGGCTGCCAGCCCCCGTCGAGCAGTCGTATCGCCTCGTCATCCGCCGCGGCGATGAGGTCCCGGCCCTCGGGCACGTCGACGTGCCTCACCGCCGGCCCCGTTCCTCCGCGTAGCTCCATCCGCTGTCCGACAAGCGGCAGGAATTCCGAGGCGATCTGGCGGGTGTTCCGCAGGTTGTGGTCGAGCACCAACGGCACCAGGTCGACGGGCGGGCGACCGGGGCGCTCGAACACGCTCTGACCGGCGTCACCGACGATCATCAGCCGACCGTTCTCCCGGTCCCGGAGTGCGCTGATGACGGGCCGCCACCACTCATCGGCGAAGTCCTGGGCCTCGTCGACGATCACCGCGTCGAACTTCTTGCCCTCGGGCAGCCGGTCGGCGAGCTCCGCCATCAGTCGCGGAAGTTCCACCTCCCACCAGTGCACGGTCTCCTCTGAGCGGACGCGCTCGTCGGGACCGGCGGGCGCGCCCCACTCCACGCCGAGCGCATGGAATTCGCCCACGTAGGCGGGCTGCTCACGCCGACGCCACCCGGAGGTGACGCGCTTGAGGTAACCGGCCAGGCCGTGCGAGTAGCAGATCAGGGCGACCCGCTGCCCCGACCGCGACAGCCGTCGAGCCTGTTCCAGCGCGAGAAAGGTCTTGCCGCTCCCGGCCCCGCCGCGTATCTCCACGCGCGGCAACGCATCGACGGCCCGGAGCAGCACCGACTGTTCGCGGGTGAGGGCATCCGCGATGTCGGCGTTCTCCGAAGCCCTGGCCACCACGTCACGCTGCGGCAGCCCTCGTCCGCCGAGCACCTCCGCGAGACGGTCGACCGTGGCCGGCTCCAGGAACGGTCTGTCCTGGGGACCCGAGTCCCGGGCGAGGCGGTAGGCGATGGTCGCGACGTGATCCAGCTGGCCGCGGTCGGCGATCCGGTTGCGTTGGATCTCGGGAAGAGCGAAATCGTCGGGGATCGAGGCGTTGGGGAACACGAGCATGTGGGTCCAACGCTGATACTGATCCGGCCACCGGGGGTCGGCGCTGACGAAGCCCCGGAGCGCATACAGCGCGTCCCTGCACTGCGTGACCGGATCGATCAGGTGCTGCTTGGTGCCGCTCCCCTGCACCCACCGTCCGTCCTCCACCGTGATCTGGCCGGCCTTGACCTCCATCGCGACGATCCCCGCGCCGGGCATCGCGACAAGGATGTCGACTTCGTGTTCCTTCTCGTCCGTGGAGATGCGCTGGCCCACGATGACGAGACTGTCCTCGGACAACTGATTTCTCAGGAGCTCGACGACCGTCTCCTCGGACGGATGACCGTAGACGGGGTGAGCGGGAAGGACTCGAGCCATACAACAGGGATACCCCAGCCCTGCCCGGTGGCGCCGTGGCGCCGTGAACTCCTCAGCTACGTCGGGTGGCCCTGACGACGACGTCGTGCACCGTCACCGCACGCCCTCCGGGACCTCGCATCTCGCGCGGTCCCTCCTCCGCGGTGGCGATCACCCAGCGGTCGGCTGTCAGCCGCTCGGCGATCGCGGCCCCGGACGCCGAGGCCTCGGCGGGCGGGGTCGACTCGCCTTCGTGGCCAAGCCCGCCGCTTCGGCTGTGGTTGTGGCCGTCGCCATGGCCGTGCCCGTGCCCGTGCCCATGGCCGTGGCCGTGGCCGTGCCCATGGCCGTGGCCGTGGCCGTGGCCGTGATCTCCCCGGTGCAGATGCCCCACGATGAACAGTGTCCCGCCGGGCTTGACCCAGTCCGCGATCCGCTCGTAGAAGTCGAGCTGCGGCATCGCCGGATGCGCATAGTGGGTGGTGACCAGATCGAAACGAGTCCCAGGCTCCCACGTCGACAGGTCCGCCTGCACCCAGGAGATGCGGTCCCCGGCATCGGTGCCCGCGGCGCGAACGGCTGCCCGCTCGAGCGCTTCGGCGGCGATGTCGGCCGCAGTGACCTGCCATCCCTGCGAAGCCAGCCAGATGGCTTCCGCGCCGGCCCCGCATCCGGCTTCGAGCGCCGACCCCGGGCGCAGCCCCGAGACCTCGCGGATCAGATGCGGATTGGGCGCGCTGCCGGTCATCGCCGACGCTCGACCATCATCCTCGCCGCCCGACCAGACGTCGTCCCAGTACTGACGATCGAAGTCGTGTGTCATCGGTGTGCCCCACTTCCCTGTGCCTCGACGGCGCGCTCGAGATCAGCCATGATCAGCATGGCGTTGATGTGCTGCGCCGCCCGGGTGCCCTGCGCGGCCGACAGTCCGACCTGCGCCATGACGTCCGCACAGTTTCCGGCGGCCCAGACTCCGGGGACCGAGGTGGCGCCGAAGTCGTCGACCTTGATGAACGAACCCACCGGGTGATCGTCCACCTCCAGCCCCAGAGCGCCGAAGGAATCGGTCCGGACGTCCAGCCGGGTGCTGACCACCACCGCGTCGAGGTCTGTCACCCCGCCCTCGGCGGTGTCGTCGTCGACCCTGACGCCGACCACGCGCCCACCGTCGGACTCCACCCGCGAGATCTCCCCCTCGACGATCGGGATCCCCAGCGCCTCCATGTTGCGGCGGTCCCCGTCGTCGACCGGTCGGCCGCCGGCGAAGTAGGTGACGCGGGGACTCCACTGGTGGAACATCACGGCCTGGTGACCGGACATCGGGCCGGTCGCCAGGACACCGATCCGCCGGTCGCGGACCTCCCAGCCGTGGCAGTAGGGGCAGTGCAGGACCCCGTTGCCCCACTGCTCGCGCAACCCCGGGATCGCGGGCAGCTCGTCCGCGACGCCGGTCGCGATGAGCAGGGTCCGGGCCGGCAGGACGGTGCCGTCACGCAGGGACACCTCGAAACCGTCACCGACGGCGCGGGCGTCGACAACCTCACCGGCGCGGATCTCGCCGCCGTACCCCTCGACCTCCTCACGGCCGCGCGCGACGAACTCGGACGGGTTCATCCCCTCCCGCGCGAGCAGCCCGTGCACGCCTTCGGCCGGAGCGTTGCGCGGCTCGCCCGCGTCCACCACCGTCACACTGCGGCGAGCGCGCGCCAGTGTGACCGCTCCGCTCAACCCCGCAGCGCCTCCGCCGATCACCACCACATCCCTGGTTTCGTCTCCCCTGCCAGACATAGACACTCCCGTCACCCTGGGCCGCCTGACGCGCGCCGCTCCACTGACAATGGCCCGCGTAGCCAGAATGTGCAAGATCCCTTGCCGGAGTGGCAAACTGTCAGCATGAGCGCCATTGACGACAGGTCAGGCCCCGCCACGGGCGACCCGGACATCCGGACCCTCGACGCGGTGGGACCGCGCCTCAAGCAGTTGAGACAGCGCCGGAACCTCACCCTCTCCGACCTCACCGAACGGACCGGAATCTCCAGCAGCACGCTGTCCCGGCTCGAATCCGGCGGACGCAGGCCCACCCTCGAACTCCTCCTCCCGCTGGCCCGCGCGCACGGCGTCACCCTGGACGAGCTCGTCGACGCCCCGCCCACCGGCGACCCACGCGTGAACATGCGCCCCATCGCGACCGACTACGGCGCGACCGTGATCCCCCTCAGCCGGCGGCCCGGCGGGATCCAGGCCTACAAGTTCGTACTACCGCGGGGAAGGGACGACGACGAGCCGCATATGCATGTGCATGACGGATACGACTGGGTGTTCGTCCTCGACGGGCGCCTCCGGCTGGTCCTGGGTGAGCACGATCTGATCCTCAAGCCCGGCGAAGCCGCCGAGTTCGACACCCGCACCCCGCACTGGTTCGGCGCCACCAGCGCGGGCCCCGTGGAGTTTCTCAGCCTCATCGGCAAGCAGGGCGAACGGGCCCACGTGCGCGCTTCCCCGGCACACTGATCGCGGCCGGGGCGCGGCGATGCGTCAGCCCGACGGATCCACCCCGGATGTGCGCTGCACCACCGCATCCTGACACAATGAACACTGTTCAGGTCGCGCCGCGGCCGCCACGCGTCCAAGGAGTGTCATGAGCATGTCGATCGACAGGGCTCCCGCCCGCAGCGCCACCCGCGATCTCGCGCAGATCGCGGTGTTCGCCGCCCTCATCGTCGTCCTCGGCCTCCCCGGCCAGATCAGCATCGGCTCGGCAGGCGTACCCATCACCCTCCAGACGCTCGGCGTGATGCTGGCCGGCTCATTGCTCGGCTGGCGGAAGGGAGTGCTCTCGGTTCTCGCCGTGATGGTGATCGGCCTGGCACTGCCGGTGCTCGCCGGCGGCCGCACGACGCTGACGTCCCTTGCCAGCCCGACCGCTGGCTTCCTCATCGGCTGGATCCCCGCGGTCATCGTGATCGGTCTGCTGACCGCCTGGCTCATGCCGCGCTACCGCCTCATCCCGGGCCTGCTCATCAACATCCTCGGCGGCATCGTCGTGATCTACGCCTTCGGTGTGGCCGGCATGCTGCTGCGCACCGACCTCACGATGGGCGCCGCCATCGCCGCGAACGGCGTGTTCCTGCCCGGCGACCTGGCCAAGGCGATCGTCACCGCGGTGGTGGCCCAGCAGGTCCACAAGGCGCGCCCGGGTCTCATCGCGCCACTGCGGCGACGCCGCCCGGCGGCGGCGTAACGTACCCGGCGTGACCGATCCCAGCTCGCCGCGGCCCGCGTCGTCGAATCAGGCGGAACCGACGGACACCGGGGTCGAGATCCGGTTCAGCGACGTCGGCCACGACTACGGCGACCGCACGGTCCTGTCCGGCGTCGACCTGAGCCTGACCGAGCGCCGAATCGGGATCGTCGGCGTCAACGGCGGCGGCAAGTCCACCCTGGCGCGGATGATCAACGGACTCGTCGTCCCCACCTCCGGCACCGTCACCGTCGATGGACTCGACACCCGCCGCAAAGGCGCGAAGGTCCGTCGCAAGGTGGGCTTCTGCTTCACGGATCCGGACACCCAGATCGTCATGCCCACGGTGGCGGAGGACGTGGATTTCTCCCTCCGCCGTTCGGGATTGTCGAAGGAGGAGCGACGACGACGCGTCGACCGGGTACTCGACACCTACGGCCTGGCCGGGCACGCCGACCATCCCTGCCATCTGCTCTCCGGCGGCCAGAAACAGCTGCTCGCCCTGGCCGCGGTCCTGGTCATGGAGCCCGCGCTGGTCGTTGCGGACGAGCCCACCACGCTGCTCGACCTACGCAACCGGGCGCTGGTCGCGGAAACGTTCGCCGCCCTGCCCCAGCAGCTGGTCGTGGTCACGCACGACCTGGACCTGGTCGCCGACTTCGACCGCGTTCTTGTGGTCGACGGCGGGCGCGTGGTGATCGACGATTTCCCCGGCCCGGCGCTGGCCGGGTATCGCCGCATCGCGCTGGAGCGCTAGATGTTCGCCACCTACCAGCCGGGGAACTCGCTTCTGCACCGGCTTCCGGCGGGATGGAAGATCCTGCTGGTGTGCCTCCTGATCGTGGCGGTCTCGGTCATGGTCCGCGAGCCCTGGCATGTCCTCCCCGCCCTGGCCATGACGGTGGCGTTGTACGCGATCGGTCGGATCCCGCCGCGCGCCGCATGGGACCAGGTTCGCCCCGTGCTGCCGATGCTCATCGCGATCCTCGCTCTGCAGTGGATCGTCGCCGATCTCGATACCGCCCTTCGCGTGACCGGGGCACTGCTGGTCGCGGTCGCGGTTGCGGGGCTCGTGGCGCTGACGACCCGCGTCTCGGACATGCTCGATGCCGTCACCCGCGCAGCCGGGCCGCTTCGCCACGTCGGCGCCTCCCCGGACCGGGTCGCCCTCGTACTCGTCCTGACGATCCGCGCGATCCCGCTACTGGCTCGGCAGCTACGCCAGGTCACCGAGGCCCGGAAGGCCCGCGGCCTGGGGATGTCGATCCGTGCGCTCGTCGTTCCCACCGTTCTCGGCGCGCTCACCACCGCGGATCAGCTGGGCGATGCGCTGGCCGCGCGCGGCGTCGACGACTGAACCTCCTCGGCCGCCGAGCCTGACCGGTGTCCTTTCACACGAGGCAGGCCTACCGTGGGATGTGACTGAACTCACTAGAAAGGCGACCGGCGGCTCGGAGACCCCGGCCGCCCCGGCTGTCGCCGGACGCATGGAAGGTGGACGTGCGATGTCACTGAACAAGGCGGAAGCAGGGCCCGACAGCTTCGGGGCCCGAGGCGAACTCTCGGTCGGTGGGACCTCCTACGAGATCCACCGGCTCGACCGGATCGAGGGTTCCGGGCGACTCCCGTATTCACTGAAGGTCATGCTCGAGAACCTCGTGCGCAACGAAGACGGACGCCTGGTGACCGCCGCGCAGATCGAGGCGCTCCGCGACTGGCAGCCGGAATCCGAGCGCAATCCCGAGGTCCAGTTCACACCGGCACGTGTGCTCATGCAGGACTTCACCGGCGTGCCCTGCGTGGTCGACCTGGTCGCCATGCGCGACGCGATGACCGAACTCGGCGGGGAGCCGTCCACGATCAATCCGCAGATCCCGGCCGAGCTGGTCATCGACCACTCCGTGATCGCCGATTCGTTCGCCAGGCCCGACTCTTTCGGCATCAACGCCCAACTCGAATTCGAGCGCAACCAGGAGCGGTACCAGCTACTGCGCTGGGGGCAGCAGTCCTTCGACGACTTCCTCGTGGTTCCGCCCGACACCGGCATCTGTCACCAGGTCAACCTCGAGTACCTGTCCCGCGTCGTCTTCACCCGAGAGGGAGCCGGGAAGCGGCAAGCGTATCCGGACACCCTCGTGGGCACCGACTCACACACCCCGATGGTCAACGGCTTGGGAGTGCTGGGCTGGGGTGTCGGCGGCATCGAGGCCGAGGCGGCCATGCTCGGACAGCCCATGAGCATGCTGATCCCCCAGGTCGTCGGTATCCGGCTCAGCGGCGAGCTGCAGGAGGGCACCACCGCGACCGATCTCGTACTCACGGTCGCCGAGCTTCTGCGCGGTCTCGGTGTGGTCGGCAAGTTCGTCGAGTTCTTCGGGCCCGGTGTCGCCAATGTCCCGCTCGCCACGCGAGCCACCATCGGCAACATGAGTCCGGAGTACGGCTCCACGGCCACGATGTTCCCCGTCGACGCCGAGACGCTCGACTACCTGCGCCTGACCGGCCGTGAGGACCACCAGATCGAGCTGGTCGAAGCCTACGCACGCGAGCAGGGCCTGTGGCACGACCCCGACCACGTACCCGATTTCACGCGCGTGGTGGACCTGGACCTGGCGACCGTCGAGCCGTCCATCTCCGGTCCTCGACGCCCCGAGGACCGCATCCCCCTCGGCGACGCCCCCCGGACTGTCCTCGGACTGCTCGCGGGCGAGTACGAGAAGTCCGACTACGACGAAGGCGGCGTCGACGACACGTCGGCCGACTCCTTCCCTGCCTCCGATCCGGTCTCCCCGGGCGCCAAGCCCGGAAGAGACGCGCCTCCCCGGCACCTGTCCGAGGAGCAGCTCACCGCGAACGAGAAGCTCGGTTGGCCGAGCGACCCGACCGAGGTGGTCATCGACGGCACCGAGGCGATCGTCGACCACGGAGACGTGGTGATCGCCGCGATCACCTCGTGCACGAACACGTCCAACCCGTCGGTCATGCTCGGTGCGGCCCTGCTGGCGAAGAAAGCCGTCGAGCGCGGACTGCGGACCCGGCCGTGGGTCAAGACCACCCTCGCGCCGGGCTCACGCGTCGTCACCGACTACTTCGAGCGCTCCGGGCTCACGCCGTATCTCGAGGAGCTCGGGTTCCACCTGGTCGGCTACGGCTGCACCACGTGCATCGGAAACTCCGGACCGCTCATCCCCGAGGTCAGCGCCGCCGTCAACGACAAAGACCTCAACGTCTCGTCGGTACTGTCGGGAAACCGCAACTTCGAGGGTCGGATACACCCCGAGGTCAAGATGAACTTCCTCGCCTCCCCGCCGCTGGTGATCGCCTACGCACTGGCTGGCAGTCTGCACACCGACCTCCTCACCGAGCCGCTCGGCAGGAACAACGACGGCGAGGAGGTGTACCTCCGCGACATCTGGCCCAGCAGCGCGGAGATCAAGGAGGCTGTCGAGGCCAACGTCGAGGCGGCGATGTTCACCGAGGGCTACTCGGATGTCTACGCCGGTGACGACAACTGGCGCGGCATGCACATCCATGAGGGGGACGTCTACGACTGGGACGACACGTCCACCTATATCCAGCGGCCGCCGTACTTCGACGGGATGGAGGCCGAGCCGGCACCGATCCGCGACATCGCCGGCGCACGGGTGCTCGCCAAGCTGGGTGATTCGGTGACCACTGACCACATCTCCCCGGCCGGCGCGATCAAACGTGACAGCCCGGCCGGGAGGTATCTCATCGACCAGGGCGTCGACCCGAAGGACTTCAACTCCTACGGTTCGCGCCGCGGCAACCACCACGTGATGATCCGCGGCACGTTCGCGAACATCCGGCTCCGCAACGAGCTCGTCCCGGGTGTCGAGGGCGGCGTCACCAAGCACTGGACCAGCGGCGATCAGATGAGCATCTTCGACGCCGCAATGGCCTACCAGGACGAGGACGTCCCCCTGGTCATTATCGCGGGCGCCGACTACGGCTCCGGTTCCTCCCGTGACTGGGCCGCCAAGGGGACCACCCTGCTCGGCGTCAGAGCGGTACTCGCGGTCTCCTACGAGCGCATCCATCGTTCCAACCTCATCGGGATGGGAGTGCTGCCGCTGCAGTTCCCCGACGGGCAGGACGCGGAGTCGCTGGGACTCACCGGCGACGAGGTGTATTCCGTCACCGGACTGGAAGGTGCCGACGGCGTCCCGGACGAGGTCACGGTCACCGTCGAGAAGGACGGGCAGTCCCGCGAGTTCTCGGCCACCGTGCGGATCGATACCCCGGCCGAGGAGGCGTACTACGTCAACGGCGGCATCCTGCCCTACGTGGTGCGTCAGCTGCTCCGCGCGTGACCTGAGCCGACCGGCTCCACCGCCGGCCGGCTCCACCGCGGCCCGCGCAGCTCGCTGTCGCGGTTACGTGCCACGTCGTCGTCCCGGGCTGTCGCTCACCCCGCCCGCGCCGCCGGCGCCACGAACTCGAGCGGCGCATCGTGGTGGTTGTGCTCGTACGGGGCGAGAGCCTCGTCAGCGCCGCGAGCCGCGAGCTGGTCCGCATACTGCTCGAGCGGCGTGCGCGGATCGCCGAACTTCTTGCGTGCCTCCGAAGGCGAGTAGACGCTCGAGGACTCGGCCGGCAGCCCACGGATATGGCCCGTGAGCACCGGACCCCCGCGCGGGGCGACCCGTTCGAGGAACCACATCTGTACCCGTGGACTGCGGGCGAGGGCGGCCATCCCGGGCCGGATCACAGCGGTCACGGCGGTGTCGGCGAGCCTCGACTGCCGCACGCCCATGAGCGGCCGCATCCACCGCGGGTACGTGGCGATCACGCCGGAGCGGATCACCGGTCCCAGCACCGCCCGCATCGGTGCCGGCAGCGCGGCGAAGATGGTCCGCATGCCATCGAGGATGAAGTCGATGTTGTGCACCGCGATCTCCGACGAGGCGAGCCGGTCGCGCCAGTCGTCGAAGTACTTCTGGACCTCGCCCCGGGACGTCGGGACGTCGTCGAGGCGGATGGGCTGCACGGCAGCGGCGATCGCGCACTCTCGCCAGTACTCGGTCTCCTCGGCGCGGGAGAGCCTGCCGGGGCCGTACTTCTCGTAGACGTAGAGGATCGAGTGCCAGGCCGTCATGTGGATCCACAGCTGGGAGTCCGGGTCGTTGGAGTCGAATGTCCCGCCGGTCACGGGGTTCGGGCCGTGGGCGCGGGCGTGGACCTTCATGAGGACGTCCGAGGACTTGATCACCGACGCGGCGTCCCCGAACAAGACCGTGGCGAAGTACTGCACGGTCCGGTCGTAGCGCAGTGCGGGCCGCTGGAGCACCTGGCCACTGGCGTCGACCGCCGCGGTGAGATCGGGATCGAGGTGCTCGATGGTGACCGCGCGGATGAAGCCGAGCAAAGCGGAGGTCGGGTACGCCCACACCCGGCGCGCCACCGAATCGGCGGGGAAGAGGCCTTCGTCCGGGCGAAGGTACTGACTCGTCATGGTTGACACCACCCTAGGTTTTGTCCAGACGGTCACGTGACCGTAGCACCGTGGAGTGGTCTACGCCACTACTCGCGCCACTACTCCCACCACTGGCCGGGCCCCCTAGGACTCGGCGGCACCGCGCCGCCAGTAGCCCATGAAAGCCACGGAGCCCTTTGCGATCCCGGCCGCGTCCACGGCGAGCCTGCGCATCGCCTTGACCAGCCCGGCCTCGCCGGCGAGGAACACATACGGGTCGCCCTCCGACACGGCCGTGGCCGGCTGCCACTCACGCTCGGAGGGCCGGTGACCACCCATCACGGTCTCGACGCACCCCGCGCTCAGGTCGAGGACGCCCGCCAGGTGACGGAGCACTGCCTCACCGGGCTCACCCGACCGTGCCAGGACAGTGACGAACCCGGGCGCGCCGTCCGCCATCGCGACCACATCACCCTCGGTGGGCACCTCGATCACGATGCTCACCTGGCGCGCAGCCGAGGCGCCGGCATGCTCGGTCCCGGCCGGTCCTGCCGCGAGCTCGTCGGCGATCGCCAGCAATGCGGGCGCGGCGGTCTCGTCCCCCGCGCACACGATGCGTCCTGCCTGTCCGGGCGCCCAGGCGGCCCACGGCGCGTGCCCCCGCCCGGGGCCGGCGATCCGCAGCTCGTCCCCTACCGCGACGCCGCGTGCCCAGCCGGAGCCGGGCCCCTCGTCGTCACCGGGGTGGACAACCATATCGATGGTCAGGGCGGGCACCTGCTCGCCGTCGAGGTCCACCGTGTCGGCCCGCCGCACCGTGTACGTACGCATCCAGCCCCGCTCTGCCTCCGGCAGGGCGAGCCAGGCCCGGATGTCCTCCGGATTTGGAACGACCCCGGGCCCGCCCGGCGGCGGGATGAAGAGCTTGACGTACGCGTCGGCCACGGTTCCCGGGTCCACCACATCGGCGGACCACCTCAGCAGGTCGGGACCGGCCACGACGAGCCGGATGTACGACTGACCCATACGTCGCACGTCGATCACCCGGGTCTCCGAGCACACGATCGGCGCCTCTACAGCCATAGCGGTCATGCTGTCCCCTTCCGTCGGCTCCGTGGCAGCACCACGGGATGTCCCGTCACCGGGTCGGTGATGATGTCTGCGTCGAGGTCGAACACCCTGCGCAGGGTCTCGCGCGTGATCACCTCGTCGGGCGGCCCGGCGGCCACCACGCCGCCCTCGGCGACCGCCACGAGATGATCCGCGACGCGCGCGGCGAGACTGAGCTCGTGCAGGACGGCCACCACGGTTCGCCGTCCGGCACCGGGCTCGCGCGACCCGCCGGGCATCGGCAGATCGTGGACCAGGTCCAACACGTCGAGCTGGTGCGCGAGATCCAGGAACGAGCACGGCTCGTCCAGCAACAGGGTGGGCGTCGACTGGGCCAGCACGAGCGCCACCCAGACGCGCTGCCGCTGCCCGCCGGACAGCTCATCGACCCGGCGATGCGCCAGTCCGGCCGTGTCGGTCAGCGTCAGCGCTTCGGCGACGACCCCCTCGTCGTCGTCACCACCTCCCCACCACCGGCGGTGAGGATGCCGCCCCCGGGCGACCAACTCGGCGACCGTGAGCCCCTCCGGCACCAACGGCGACTGCGGCAGGAACGCCACCGACCGGGCATGCTCGCGCGCCTTGATCCTGGCCAGGTCCCGCCCGGCGACCTCGATCGTTCCCGACATCGGGTGCAGATGGCGGCCCAGCGCGCGCAGGATGGTGGACTTGCCGCAGCCGTTGGCGCCGATGAGGACGGTGGTCCGGCCTGCGGGGATATCGAGGTCGAGATCGCGGATCACCGGGTCTGCGCCGTATCCGAGCGTCAGACCCCGCATGCGGAAAGCGGGCTGTGCCTCCGGCCCGGCCGCGGATGCCGGACGAGAGGATGTCTCTGCGGCGGGCGTGGACGTCGGCGCGCGGTCGGCGGTGTTCGCGGGAAGGGTCATCAGACCACCTTTCTCGAGCGCAGGAGGATCCACAGCATGGCGGGGGCGCCGAGCGCGCCGGTCACCACGCCGGTGGGCAGGTCGACGGTGCTCAGCGCCTCGGAGGCCACGATGTCGGCTGCCACGACGATCACCGCGCCGACCAGCGCGGCGGTGAGCAGGCGGGGCCGTCCGCGGCCGAGCGCACCGGCGATGGGGGTGGACAGTAGTGCGACGAAGGCGAGCGGCCCCGCTACAGCTGTAGCGGCAGCGGCGAGCATCGTGCCCACCCCGAGGGCGGCGGCGCGGGTCGGCGCGGGGCGTGAGCCCAGGCCCACGGCGAGTTCGGGGCCCAACTCGGCGGGCCGGAGCGCCGAGTGCAGCCACACCCCCGCAGGGATGAGCAGGACCAACGTCGCGGCGAGCCAGGTGATCCGCTGGCCGGAGGCACCGGAGAGCGATCCGACCGTCCACACCGCGGCCTCCTGAGCGCCGCTGAGTGTCAGACGGGCGATGAGCTGGGTGACCACGGCGGTGCCGAGCGCGGCGACGGCCACGCCGCCCAGCAGGAACCGTTGGCCGACGATCCCGGTGCGCCTGCCGGCGGAGGCGGCCAGCACGATCGCCAGCGCCACGCCCGAGCCGACCAGCGCCGCGGGCACGATCGCGATCCCGCGTAGGCCCCACAGGGCCATGCCGGCGACCGCACCGGCCGAGGCCCCGTGCGCGATGCCGAGGATGTCCGGGCTGGCCAGGGGGTTGCCGAGCACGCGGCGGAACAGCGCTCCGGACGCGCCGAACGCGAACCCGGCGAGCGCTCCGAGAACAGCACGCGGAAGCTTGTCCTCCATGACGACGAATGTCGCGCCGGGGATCTGCGCCCCGCCGAGTATCGCCAGGAAGTCGGGGATGGTGACGGTGTAGCGGCCGAGCAGGATCCGCACCGCCATGACGGCGAGGAGCACCACGAGCAGACCGACGACGACACGGAACGCGTGACGCCGTCGGCGCGCGGAGAGCGCGCGGACGATCTGAGCCGTATCGGCGTGCGTCGTCGGCTTGTCGAGTACTGCGGTCACGAGGTGCTCACCCCCTGGCCGGCGCGAAGGAGGGCGATGAGGAACGGGACGCCGATCGCGACGGTCATCACGCCCACCGCGATCTCACCGGGCGGGGCGATGACCCGCCCGGCGGTGTCCGCGATGAGCAGGACGACGGGTCCGACGATCACCGACAGCCCCAGGACCACGCGGTTGCCGACACCCACCAGGCGACGGAGCAGGTGCGGGACGAGCAGTCCGAGGAACGCGATCGGGCCGGCGAGCGCGGTGGCGACCCCGGACAGGATCACCACCCCCGACAGCACGACCGCCCGGCCGGCGGCCGGGCCCACGCCGAGCCCGCGGGCGAGGTCGTCGCCGAGCGCGAGCGCGTCGAGAGTGGCGGCCCCGGCCAGGACCAACACCAGGCCGAGCAGGATGAACGGCAGGGCGGCCCCGATCTCCGGGATCCCGGAGCGGTCCACCGACCCGAGGCCCCAGAAGCGGAAGCGGTCGAGAACTGCGGGCAGGGCGATGACCAGTGACGAGGTCACGGCCGTGCAGCCGGCGGTCACCGCGGCCCCGGCCAGTACGAGACCTGTGCCCGAGTCCGCCCCGAGCCTTCCCGCGCCGGTCACCACCAGTCCGGCGGCGAGGGCGCCCGCAACGGCGAACAGGGAGACGGCCGACGGCGCTGCGGCGGGCGCGAGAGCGAGCCCCAGCACCACTCCGAGCGCGGCGCCGGCGGTGAGGCCGAGCAGCCCCGGGTCACCGAGTGGGTTCCGGGTGGCGCCCTGGAGGCCGGCCCCGGCTACCGCGAGCGCCGCTCCCACGAGGATGGCGGTGATCGTGCGCGGCACCCGTGCGGCCACCACGACCTCGTCCATCGAGGCGTTCGAACCGGGAGCCAGCGCCGCGGCCAGATCGCCGGAGAGCACCTGACCCGGCAGGGCGGTGAGGGCCGACCACACCACCACCGGGTCGACCGTGCGGGCACCGATGAACAGCGACCCCGCGATCGCCACGGCGAGCAACGCCACCGACACCACCGTGCCCACCACTGCCCGACTCGGGCCGTGGTGTGGCGGCCGCGCGGTCACCGGTGTGGTGACCGACGGCGTGGTGGGATCGTCGATGGTGGTCACGTGATCAGGACTGCTGTGCTGCGGTGATGATGTCGGGAACAACGTTGTCGAGCGCCCACGGCAGGCTCAGCGGGGATGCCGCGGAGATCGAGAGCACCTGCTGCTCGTCGGTCTGGAGGACCATCCGACCGGCCTCGACGGCGGGGATCCGGCCGAGCAGTGGGTCGGACTCGATCGCCTCACGCACCTGGGGCGAGGTCGCGTATGTCACGAGGGTGTCCGACTCCAGCTCGTCAGCGCGCTCGGGCGACCAGGACACGGCGAACTCGTCGGGCGACCCGCTGGAGGCCTCGGAGACCACCGGGGACTGGACCATCCCCAGCTCGGTGAGGAATCGGGGGCGGTTGTCGATGTCGGTGAAGGCGTAGATCTTCTCAGCGGCCTCGGGGTCGACGGTTCCATACACGAAGGTCGTCCCCTGGATGTCCGGGTTATCCGTCGCGACCTGCTCGATCTGGGATTCGACATCGGTGATGAGCTCCTCGGCCGCCTCGGACCGCCCGAGGGCCTCACCGATGAGCCGGGTGGAGTCCTGCCACGCGGTGCCGAACGCCACATCGCCCTCGGGCATCGCGATTGTGGGGGCGATCTTGGAGAGCGTCTCGTACTCTTCGGCGGTCATACCGGAGTAGGCGCCCAGGATGAGGTCGGGCTGCAGTGCGGCGATCGCCTCGGTGTTGATGCCGTCGGTCTCGGAGTACAGCTCGGGCATCGTGCCGCCCATCTCCTCGAGCTTCGAGTCGAACCAGTCCGTCGAGCCGGCGGCGTTGGCCCCGAACGAGTTGCGGGGCATCCCGACCGGGACGACGCCCAGCGCGAGCGAGGTGTCGGCGTTGACCCACGAGACGGTGGCGACGCGGGTCGGCGCCTCCGGGATCTCGGTCTCGCCGTAGGCGTGGGTGACGGTCCGTGGGAAGCTCCCCTGGCGCTCGACATCTCCCGTCACCGCCTGGTCACCGCCACCGTCGACCGCACCGGTCGAGCAGCCAGCCACCAGCGCGATGAGGGCGACCATCACACCGAGAACGAGCAGGATGACCCGCCCGCCGGGGCGCGCGGCGCCGGATGGGGCGACGTCGAGCCGGGATCGTGCGGCGGGTGTGGTCATGGGTTCTCCGTCCCTGAGTGTCGCAGCCAGTCCGCTTAGGCTTGGCTAACCTTGGTGTGCGAAACAGTAGAGGCCAGACGGCGCCCG
Organism: Dietzia sp. NPDC055343; assembly: GCF_053645265.1. NCBI lineage: Bacteria > Bacillati > Actinomycetota > Actinomycetes > Mycobacteriales > Dietziaceae > Dietzia > Dietzia sp. NPDC055343. Next base: position 63,861 of record NZ_JBSHMJ010000020.1, read on the forward strand.
ACGCAAGCGCCTTAATGCGCATTCCCACTTCACCTCCCCAACAATGTGATTCATCCCACCCTACCCTTGCTTAGGCAAGCCTAACCTCCCTACCGTTCGCCGGTATCCAAGTCCCCGAGTAGGTCGGAGAGCCTGTGAACGATCCATTGTTGAGCCGCCACAGCCGCGAGGAGCATGCCGCCGCCCTGGCCGCGGCAACCGCTGAAGTGGGTCGATATCTCGATGACCGGGCGACTCCCCGGTCCGCGGCGTCGCCGTCGCACCTGGCCGCACGCACCGCCGCCGTCGACCTCTCGGTACCGCTCGGCACTCTCGACAAGGCCTTCGAGGAGGTGCGCGAGCTCTATCTCGACCACGCGGTGGGATATCACCATCCGCGCTACCTGGCCCACCTCAACTGCCCCATCACCATTCCGGCCATCGCCGCGGAGGCTCTCGCCACCTCGGTCAACACCGCGGTCGAGACTTGGGACCAGGGGACATCGGCCTGTCTCATCGAACAGAAGCTCATCGACTGGGTCGCCGACCTCATCGGATTCGAATCCCCGGCGGGGACGACCTCGCCGGACGGGGTGTTCACCACCGGCGGCACCGCCTCCAATCTGCAGGCGTTGTTCACCGCCCGCGAGAACCGGCTCGGACGCTCGGGCGACCGCTGCTCGAGGCTCGCCCACCTGCGCATCGTCACCGGCGAGCACGCCCACCTCAGCGTGGTCAAGGCCGCCCGACTACTCGGACTGGCACCCGACGCGGTGATCGCCCTGCCCGGCGACGGCGACCGCATGGATCCGGCGACCCTCGACCGCACTCTGGCCTCACTCGCCGACGCCGGTCACGAGGTCGCGGCCGTCGTGGCCCTGGCCGGCACCACCGACCACGGCGCGATCGATCCGCTCCGTGCGATCGGCGAGGTCTGCGACCGACACGACGTGTGGCTGCACGTGGACGCGGCCTACGGCGGCGGGCTACTCGTCTCCCCCGCACACCGTGCACTCCTGGACGGGATCGGCGCCGCCGACTCGGTGACGGTCGACTTCCACAAGACCTTCTTCCTCCCCGTCGCCGCCTCCGCTCTCCTCCTGCGCGACGGTGCCGGCTTCCGCCACTCCACCGTGAGCGCCGACTATCTCAACCCGGCTGACGGCGACCACCACGCCTCGGGCAGCGGAGATCTCGCCGCCGTCGACAAATCGCTGCAGACCACCCGCCGCTTCGACGCCCTCAAGCTCTGGATGACGCTGCGGGTACTGGGCGCCGACGGCATCGGACGCCTACTCGACGCATCGATCGATTCGGCCCGCAGAATCGCGCGGATCATCGAGGAGGATCCCGAGCTGGAACTGGTGCGCCGGCCGGACCTGTCGACCGTGCTGTTCCGGCCGTGCCCGCGACCCGACGGCCCCCTCGACTCCCTGGTCCGCCCGGTGCGCGACATCCTCTTCGCCGAGGGTCACTCGCTCGTCGCGGCGACGGTGGTCGACGGCCGCCCCTGCCTCAAGCTCACCGTGCTGGACCCGAATCTGACCGACGTCGATGTCGAGATCGTCCTCGCCGATGTCCGCGCCGCCGCCCGCCGCATCGCCGACGGACTGCGCCCGGCCCCGGCCGCGGAGGTGCTCACGTGAGCGAGAAGATCCACGACCTTTTGGGAATCGGCGTCGGCCCGTTCAACCTCGGCCTGGCCTGCCTCGCGGAACCACTGGGCCTGGACGCCGTATTCCTCGACGCCCGCGACGGTTTCGCCTGGCACCACGGGCTCATGTTCGACGACGCGACCATCCAGGTGCCGTTTCTCGCCGACCTGGTCACCCTGGCCGACCCGACATCGCCGTACTCGTTCCTGGCCTACCTCAAGCAGGCCGGCCGACTGTACCCCTTCTACATCCGTGAAGACTTCCAGCCGCTGCGCGCCGAGTACGACGCCTACTGCCGCTGGGCCGCCGAGCGTGTGGGTGGCCTGCGCTGGGGGCGGGAGGTGGTCGACGTCCGCCGCGAGGATGAGCCCACTGCACCGGGCGAGAACAATGATGACGACGGTTATGACGACGACAACCGCGTCGACCCGGCGCCCGTCTACCGGGTCACGGCCATCACCTCCGAGGGCACCGAGGTCTATCGGACCCGGCATCTGGTGCTGGGAATCGGCACCACCCCGTGGACCCCGATCGACCCGACCCCGCTGGACACCGGTGGGGCGGTGGCACTGCACGCCTCCGACTACCTCCACCGGCGCGATGAACTGCTGGCGCTGGAGTCGGTGACCGTGGTGGGCAGCGGCCAGTCCGCAGCGGAGGTCTACCACGATCTGTTGTCCGCGTCCGGCGGTGGTCCGCACTCCGACGCAGCAGGTCCACGCGTGGACTGGGTGACCCGCTCCCCGAGGTTCTTCCCGATGGAGTACACCAAGCTCACCCTCGAGATGACCTCTCCGGAGTACATCGACCACTTCCACGCCCTGCCCGTCGACCGGCGGGACCGCATGCTGCGCGAGCAGCGCTCGCTCTACAAGGGCATCGACTCCGATCTGATCAATCGAATCCACGACCTGCTCTACCAGCGGTCCGTCCACGGACTGGAGCCCGGCCTCCTGGCGGCCGCCACCACGCTCGACGGAGCCGGGGTGGACCGATCGATCCGGCTCGACCTGCACTGCAACGACACAGGTCGACAGTGGTCACACCACACCGCCGGGCTCGTGCTGGCCACGGGTTACTCCCCCACGCCGCCGCGATTTCTAGAAGGTATCGCCTCCGACATCGACCGCGAGCCCTCAGCAGACGCCGGCCCCGGCCGCTACCGCGTGGCCCGGGATCACACCATCGACCGCGCGCACTCCTTTATCCACGTCCAGAACGCGGAGGAGCACACCCACGGGCTGACAGCACCGGATCTGGGCATGGGCGCCATGCGCAACAGCATCATCCTGCGCACCATCTGCGGCCACGAGGTGTACCCGATCGAAACCAGCATCGCGTTCCAGCAGTTCGGCGCACCCGCTGCGGAACCCGGCCGGCAGCGCGCCCCGTCCTTCGTTCCGGCGACCCGACCCCAGGAGGTCCGATGAGCATCACCGACCAGACCGACGCCGCCCCGCTTCGCGCCACGCACCGCCCCGCGGGCGGCAACCCGGTCAGCGCGCACCGCACGCCTGCGGGCATCGTCACACTCGAACCCCTGGACCTCACCCGCCCCGACGGCACGGTACGCACCCTGCACGCCTGGCTGAACCACCCCGAGTCCGAGTACTGGGGGATGCGCGGTACGACGCCCGAGCAGGTCGAGGAGTTCTTCGCGGACTGGACCGCCTCGCCCCACTGTCGGGTACACGTGGTCCGGATCGACGGCCTGCGTGTGGGCCTGGCCGTCTTCTACGACCCGGCGATCCTCGAGCTCGCGGGCCACTATCCGCACCAGCCGGGCGACCTCGGGATGCACCTGCTGGTCGCGCCTACCCGCACCCCGGTGCCCGGCACCACGGCCGCCGTCATGGGGGCGATCTGCGGCACCGCGTTCGCGGAGGCCCCCGCTTCCGAGCATGCCGGTGCGCCGGATCATGCCGCCGCGCCCGATCCCGCGATCCCGGTCGGGCCGCCCGTCCGCCGGCTGGTGGTCGAGCCAGACCTCCGGAACACCGCAGTGCACCGGCTCAACGCCCGGGCCGGCTTCCAGGAGGAAGGACCGGTGCCACTGCCCGACAAGACCGCCCTACTCTCCGTTTGTAGAGACGACGATTTCGCGCGGTCCGAGATCGGGCGCGGGACGTGGCCGTTGGTGCCGGGGGCGACGTTGTCGTCGTCGTACTCACACGCGCCGTCACACACCCACCTGACGGGCCACGCGATGCGGCGCGCCCACCGCCACCTGTGCGCGAAGATCCTCGCCGAGTTCTCCCACGAACGGCTCCTCTCGCCCACGCCCATCGCCGAGGCTGCCGCCGGAACCTGCCGGTACGAGGTCCGCGCCGGTGACGAGCGCTGGACCTTTCTCGCCCGGCTGTTGCCGCTGGAACACTGGGTGATCGACGCCGGATCACTGCGCCGCGAAGTCGACGGTGGCGGCGCTGCAGATCTGGGACCCGGAGCTGATTCCGGGATCGGAGACGGCGCCGTTGCCGAACCGGATGCGCAGGCGCTGGTGATCGCGCTCGCGCCGTCGCTGGGGATCCCCGCCGATCTGATGGGCACCTACCTCGAGGAGATCGCCGCCACCCTCGGCTCGGCCGCGTTCTGCCTGCACCACCGCGACCGGCCCGCCCAGGAGCTCGCCGAGGCCTGGCTTCAGGAGGTCGAGGCGGCGATGACCGAGGGACACCCGGGGTTCGTGGCCAACAACGCGCGGATCGGGCTCGGGCTCGGCGACCGGCACCGCCTGACCCCGGAGTCCCCCGCCCCGACGCGCCTGGTGTGGCTGGCCGCGCGCCGCGACCTGAGCCACCTGGCGACCGTCGACGGCCTCGACGAGGACACCCACTACCGGCGCGAGTTCGGCGACGACACCCTGGATCGCTGCCACGGACACCTCCGGGCGCTGGGCCTGGACCCCGGCCACTACCGGCTCCTGCCGGTCCACCCGTGGCAGTGGGAGCACAAGATCGCCGTGGCGTTCGCGCCGGAACTGGCCCGGCGTGACCTCGTCCACCTGGGCGAGTCCAAACACGAGTATCGGCCCCAGCAGTCCGTGCGCACATTCTTCGACGTCACCGACCCGCGGCGCGGCTACGTCAAGACCGCGCTGGCGGTGCAGAACATGGGCTTCACGCGCGGGCTGTCGCCGAAGTACATGCGCGACACCCCGGCGGTCAACGACTGGGTGGCCGACATCGTCGACTCCGACCCCGTGCTGCGACGGCTCGGACTCGGGCTCCTGCGCGAGGTCGCGGCCGTCGGCTACACCGGCGACGCCTACCACCGGGCCGCCGCGGCCGGCGTCTCCGACGAGGGGCCCCACACCAAGATGATCGCCGCCCTCTGGCGTGAGAGTCCGATCCCTCGGCTGGCCCGGGGCGAGCGTGCGTTCACACTGGCCTCGCTCCTGCACGTGGACCTCCATGGGCGGCCGCTCGTCGTCGAACACATCGAGCGTTCCAACCTGCCCGCGCGCACGTGGGTGCGGGCGCTGCTCGACGCCTACCTCGCCCCGGTCGCCCGCTGCCTGCTCGCGCACGGGCTCGTGTTCATGCCGCACGGCGAGAACGTGATCCTGGTGATCGACTCCGCGCATCGGCCGAGGCGCGCGCTGTTCAAGGACATCGGCGAGGAGGTGGCCGTGGTGCGCGAGCGGGACCTGCCCGAGCGGATCGGCCGGATCAAGCACGTGCTGGACGCCGAGACCGCCGCGCTCTCGGTCCACACCGACGTGATGGACGGGGTACTGCGCCACCTGGCGGGAATCCTGGACGGCGCCGGTGTGCTCGCCGCCGACGCCTTCTGGGACGAGGCACGGCGGTGCCTGGAGGATCTCGACGACGACGACGGACGCGTGCATGAACCCACACGCGACGCGCTCTTCTCGCCACGGTTCGAGCACTCGTGCCTCAACCGGCTGCAGCTGCGCAACACCCGACAGATGGTCGACCTCACCGACCAGGCGGGCTCACTCCAGTTCGCGGGGCATCTCGACAACCCGTTGGCCCGGTTGGGTGCCGTAACCTCCTAGGCCATGAACGGACAGGAACTCCAGCGTCGGGCGGCGGAGCGGGCACGCGAGCTACCCGCCTCCACGTTGGAGTTCCCGTTCGGGTCCGAATACGAGGTGTACAAGGTCGCCGGGAAGATCTTCCTGTTCCTGGTTGACCACCGCGGTGAACCGATCGTCACCCTCAAGGCGCTACCGTCGGACAGCATGGCGCTGCGCGAGGCCCACGCCGACATCACGCCCGGTTATCACATGAACAAGCGGCATTGGATCTCGCTGCGTCCGGGCGGGTCCCTGACAGCCGACGAGGTGTCCGAACTCGTGACCGAGTCCTACCGACTGGTCGTGGCGGCTCTACCCCGGGCGAAGCAGCCGGTTGAGCCGCACGCCTTCGGCCGGGGCCAGCGCTAGACGCGACTCGGGAACACCCGATCGCGTCACGTTTTCTGACCGAGCCCGCCCCGCGGCGCCCCTAGCTACCGGGCAGCTGGGAGGAGATCGAGTCGAACGAGAGCTGCCCCGTCGTGCCGCCGGACCCCTGGTTCGCCGCGGTCCCCACGGCGTCGACCGCCGAATCGGTGGGCACCACCTCCGCCAGGAGGCTGCCGACGTACGGCACTCCGCTGATCATGGTCTCCACGGACCCCTGGTGGTCACCGTTCATGAAGTGGTCGATCGACTCGCCGATCGCCGGCCCGACCATACAGACGGGCTGGACGCTTCCCGGCACGCCGACTCCCGCGAGGCCGGCGACGCTACCGGCGTTGCAGACCGCGGTGGCGACGGAGCCGACCGGCCCGGTGGCGTAGCCCGGCAGCGATCCGGTCACCGATCCCGGGAGAACCTCACCCATCGAGCCCAGGTAGGCGTCTGGGACATCCGAAGAGAGCTGGGCGTGTGCTGGCGCGCTGGACAGCGCGAGTAGGCCCGCTGCTATGGCTCCTACAACCGCGGTGGATCTGAACATGGTCGACCTCCAGGTGGAACATTCTGTGCGACCCAAGGTGTGGACCGCACCTGACCTGGACCAACCCTAATCAGACCCCGCCACAATGAACAGTGTTTTACTGTTTTGAGATAGCCGGACGGCCGCCGGGCCAAACGGGCCCGGCGGCTGCCGATACGACTTTCGTTGAGTCAGTTCTGCGGTGACAGCGAGGTCTCCGCGAGGGACCCGAGACGGTCACCCACGATCTCCTCGACCTGCTCGGTCACCGAGGAGGTGTCCACGTGCTTCGTGACCGAGGTGCCGACGACCGGGACGCCCCCGATCACCGCGTCGACCGATCCCTGGGTGTCGCCACCCATGAGGGCATCTCCCGACTTCGCCAACGGGTTGACGACCGAGCAGATACCACTGATCGGGATCGGCAGCGGCACGCCGGCCAGCCCGGCGGCAGCGGTCGCGGCGGATCCGACGTTGCACGTGAGAGTGGCCGTGGAACCGAGGACGCCGGTCGCGTAGCCGGGAAGCGAGCCGGTCACCGACGCCGGAGCCATCTCACCGACCGAGCCCAGGTAGTCACCGTCCATGTCGGACGAGCCCATCAGTGATCCCAGCGACCCCGATTCCAACCCGGAATCGGACCCGGACACCGATCCGGTCGCCGACCCGATCAACTCGGAGCTCTGTGCACCCGCGGTTCCCGCCGAGGCGACGAGCAGCGCGGCGGCGAGTGCGCCGACATAAGCGGTGGTCTTGGACATGGACTGGGACATGGACTGCCTCCGTTGTGGGAATTCGGGACGTCCGCCCCGGCTCGCAAAATATTAGGCCCACCACATATACCTCAGCACCAGCTGACCGTTACCCATACAGCCGAACTCAGCCCCCACACGGACTCCAAATAACCATTGCACAGCACGAGCGAGGGGCGTAGACTAGAACACACATTCGACGTAGGTGCGAAGCGGGATGGGATGGAGGTGGGGGCTGATGGAGAGGGATGACGACGACAAGGCGGGCCCGCCGACTTCGCCCACCGGTCCGGCCG